>NZ_JALQDD010000039.1:0-185793 GCF_023631405.1 Caballeronia sp. GAWG2-1 | reverse complement strand
TTGGTCGAGCGTTGATTTGTTGCGCTCGCAGCTACATATGCGAGAGGCATGCCAACGACGCAAATAAATTTGGTTTGGCTGTCTAAATGCTTGATTTAAAAGAATAGAAGTTGAATTGGTCGCACGCTTCGATCAGGTTGAGAAAGGTCAGTAGAGACATTTGTGTTTTGATGGAGCCGACATAATTTTCGAAGATGACTGTCCTGAACAGACACAGTGGAAGGTCCTCTTGGTCCGCAAGACAGAGACGTGAAAAAAATCTAGTCCCAGCCAAGTCTCACGAGTCCTTGGCTACCGCCGTCCACACCTCGAATATCGAAACAACTCAACTTTGCTAACGCGCAGAGTGCTATTTGGAGTCATCCCGGCCCTGATCGAGTCGTCCCGACGTCGAACGCTCAACCACCCATCGTCTCTGCAAGCTTCTCAAATCCATGGAAAAATGTGCATATGCACTAACCATGGAGAGAATGTCATGTTCAAAGATGAAATCGTTCTATGCGCGCCGGTGCGCACGCCAATCGGAGCCTTTGGCGGCAGCTTGAAAGAAGTGGCGGCAACGGAGCTGGGCGCCACCGCTATCCGCGAGAGCGTGCGTCGCACGGGTCTGGCGCCGCGAAAGGTCGATGCAGTCATCATGGGCAACGTCATCCAGGCAGGCAGCGGCATGAATCCCGCGCGCCAGGCGTCGATCAACGGCGGCATTCCGGTGGCATCGCCTGCTGTCACGGTGAATCGGGTATGCGGGTCGGGCGCGCAGGCAATTGCATCGGCGGCTCAGGAAATAGCACTCGATATCTCAAACGTGGTTATTGCCGGTGGCATGGAGAACATGGATCGCGCGCCGTATCTGCTGCCTGCGGCGCGATGGGGTCAACGCATGGGCGCGGCACAGGTCATCGACAGCATGTTGCGCGATGGACTCGACGACGCGTTCTCGGGCCAGCACTCCGGCTGGCACACGGAAGACCTCGTCAGCAAATACGGCATCGGCCGCGAGGCGCAGGACCGCTGGGCAGAACGTTCGCAACGGCGCTTCAGCGATGCGCGAGATGCAGGTCACTTCGCAAACGAGCTCGTGACCGTCAACGTTCCTGGCAAAAAAGGCGTGTCCCCATTCGATACAGACGAGCAACCGCGTCCCGATACCAACCTCGAAACGCTTGCTCGGCTCAAGCCCGCATTTCGCAAGGACGGCACCATCACCGCAGGCAATGCGCCGGGCCTGAATAGCGGCGCATCGGCGATGATCGTCACGCGTCGTGCCACGGCTGAATCGTTAGATGTAGTCGCTTCGGCGCGGCTCGTTGCTTTCGCGGTGTCGGCGGTCGAGCCGGGGCTGTTTGGCATCGCACCGGCCCCGGCCGTGACAAAGGTATTGGAGCGCGCGGGCTGGAAGCTGGGCGACGTGGAGCGCTTCGAGATCAACGAGGCTTTCGCTGCAGTGCCGCTCGCCGTCATAGCTGAACTCGGGATTCCCGAGGACATCGTGAACGTGGATGGCGGCGCTATCGCGCATGGTCATGCCATCGGCGCCACGGGCGCGGTGCTCACCACGCGTCTAATCCACTCGATGCGTCGCGATGGCGTGCGGCGAGGCATCGTGACGCTTTGCATCGGCGGAGGGCAGGGCATCGCGCTCGCGCTCGAAAGTCTTTAAGGCATGGCGCAAAAAGTCCGGCAGGAATGCCGGGCCGAAATCCGTCGAGCAGCATGGCATTTTTGACGAGACGCGCGGGCCGTGCGTTACAACACGCGATTCACGCCGCCATACGCGTGACGAAGGCATCGCGTTCGGGCGATATCGTCGGCGCATGCGCACAGGCCTGCCCCGTCGAAAGGCACCGCACCGGATCAACCGAAAACGCATAAAACGTCACGTTTCGAGGGAGAAAGCTAAAGATCGCGCGCGCCGTGTCGTTACCTCAGAAGCGATCACACGAGGCGGACAGAGGTACGGATGTTTTCCATCATATGCAAGGAATGCGGCGCGGAAGCACGCACGGAAGTAGCGAACTGCCCGAGATGCGGGTTCGTGATGGAGAAACCGGCACCCGAGATCGTCGAGGCCAGCAAGCCTGCTTTGCGGATGCCAAGGCGTCTGCGCGATCACTTGAGCACCGTAGCCGCATGGACGACGGTCTGCCTCGTTGCACTGGCAGGCATTACGCTCTGGTCCACTCGCACGTCGGGTGATTCAGAGAGTGGCGCTGTCGCCGTCGGCAAGATCGAAACGGGTGAGAATCGCATGACAGCCGATACTGCGGCGCTCGCTGCAAGCACGAGTCGGCCTTAGTCCGTAACGCATGCACTTAAAGACTCACCCCATCACGAACTCCGCCGCAGTCTCCTTCAATTGAAGGACGAATTGATTGACGATGACCGACCGCGGTCTGCCGGGCGCAAAGAGAAAGCGCGGTTCGACCGGTACGGCCGGCGAGAATCGTCGTGCAATCAAGTCCGGAAACGAACGGCTCATCAGCGAGAAAGGGTCCACCAGCGCCACCGCATTGGCTTCCCGCACGAGCGCGCACAGCACCGGCGTGCTGTTGGACACGAACGCGCTCGTAAAGACCCGTCCCTGCGCGCGGAAGGCTTCGCGCAGGCGCCATCCCGTCAACGTATCTTCCCCGAAGGTCGCGAGCGTCTCGTGATCCAGAAGGCGAGGCGTGACCGTCTTGCGCGCAGCAAGCGGATGCTCCGCACGCATCACGCAGCATAGTTCGGCGCGACAGAACTCCTCCACCTCGAGCGTGCCTGAAGGCGCGGCTACATCCAGAATGCCGAAATCCGCCTGATTGTTGTTCACGTATTCGACGACGTGACGCGTAGGCAACGCCCTGATATCGAACTCGACTTGCGGATGCGTCTCGCGGAACTTGCCGACCGCGCGCGCGACGATAGTGGTTGCGAGCATGGAGACTGTCGATACGCGAATCGACCCGCGCTGGCCCTCCTGAATCTCGCGTGCGGTCTGCGCAATCGATTGCACGCTGCCAAACAACCGCTCTATCTCCGGCAGGATTGCCTCCGCCTCGGGCGTGCATACGAGCCGCCCCTTCACACGCAGAAAAAGCGTAAGCCCGATGTCTTCTTCCAGCATGCGCAGAGTCTTGGTCACGGCAGGCTGGGACACGTAAAGCAGACGTGCCGCAGCGGACACGCTGCCCGCCTTGACCACCGCGCGGAAGATTTCCAGATGACGCACTTTGAGCATGGCGGACCCGTCGAAGGTATAACTTTCTGGCAGGAACAAGGTTATCAGAATGTATTGGTTTTCATACTTTTGAAACCCTACACTTGATTTCAACGCTGGATGTTGAAAGGCACGCAGGCAATCGACCCAACTCAAGGAGCTTTGCAGTGAGCATTCCCGACGCATCGGTGTGGCGCGCCCGCGCGCAAGAAATCCGGCCCGAGGGCCGCGCGTTCATCGACGGGCGCTATGTGAACGCGCTCTCCGGCAAGCTCTTTGCGACCATCGACCCGGCCACGGGCCGTACCATCGCCGCAGTCGCCGAATGCGGAACGGAAGACGTGGACGTCGCGGTCAGAAGCGCGCGACGCGCCTTCGAATCCGGCGTCTGGTCGCGCGCCGCACCTGCCGAACGCAAAGCCGTCATGCTCAAATTCGCGGGTTTGATCATGGCGCATCGCGAAGAGCTGGCGCTGCTCGAATCGCTCGATGTCGGCAAGCCGATCACCAATGCCTACAACGGCGACATCGTGAGTTCGGCCACCTGCATCCAGTGGTATGGCGAGGCCATCGACAAGCTCTATGGCGAAACCGCGCCCGCCGCACCCGACGTGACCACCATGATCGTGCGCGAGCCGCTCGGCGTGGTCGCGGCCGTGGTGCCGTGGAACTATCCGCTCTCGATGGCAAGCTGGAAGCTCGGCCCCGCACTCGCCGCAGGCAACTCGGTGATCCTCAAGCCCGCGGAGCAATCGCCGCTAAGCGCGATTCGTATCGCCGCGCTCGCGGCCGAAGCGGGTTTGCCGCCTGGCGTGCTCAACGTCGTGCCGGGCTACGGTGAAACGGCGGGGCGCGCGCTCGGTCTGCACATGGATGTCGATGCCGTCGGCTTCACCGGGTCGACCGCTGTCGGCAAGTTGTTCATGCAGTACTCGGGTCAGTCGAATATGAAGCGCATCGGGCTCGAATGCGGCGGCAAGAGCCCGCATATCGTGCTCGACGATTGCCCCGATCTCGACGCCGCCGCGCGCGCCGTGGCGGCCGGTATCTTCGCCAATAGCGGACAGGTGTGCAACGCGGGTTCGCGGCTGATCGTACACGCGGCGGTACGCGACGAACTGCTGGAGAAAGTCGCGGCCATCGCGCGGGATCTCGTGCCCGGCGACCCGCTCGATCCCGCCACGAAGATGGGTGCGATCGTGAGCCAGGCACAGCACGAGTCGGTCATGTCGTATATCGATGCGGGTCGTGCCGATGGCGCGCGTGTCATCGCTGGCGGGCGTACCGCGCGGCCGGAATCGGGCGGCTACTTCATCGAGCCGACCGTGTTCGATCGTGTGAGCAACGACATGCGTATCGCGCGCGAGGAGATTTTCGGGCCGGTGCTGTCGGCGATCACGGTCGAGTCGCCGGAGGAAGCGGTGCGCGTCGCCAACGACACGATCTACGGCCTCGCCGCCGCGGTGTGGACCTCGAACATCGCGCGGGCGCAGCAGGTCTCGCGTCAATTGAAGGCGGGCGTGGTGTGGGTCAATTGCTTCGATCGCGGCACCATGTCCTCGCCCTTCGGCGGCTTCAAGCAATCGGGATTCGGCCGCGACAAGTCGATGCACGCCTTCGACAAATACATGGACTGGAAGGCGATCTGGATCGCCGGATGAAGCAGTGCCCCGACCTCGCATGGAGACCGACATGAACGCGCCACTATCTCAAGCCGAAACCGTATCGACCAGTCCGTCGCCTTCACGACGCACCTTCCTGCTGCAAGCCGGCGCGCTCGCCGGCACCGCGCTGCTCGGCGCACCGGCCATTGTGCATGCGCAGGCAAAGAGCGTCAGCGTGACATGCTGGGGCGGCGCCTATGAAGCGGCGGTGCGTGCCTCGTTCGCCGAACCCTTTGCGAAAGAGACGGGCATCGCGGTGAATCTCGTCAACAGCGCGGATCTCGCGCGCATGAAGGTGCAGGTCGAATCGAAGAATGTGTCGTGGGATGTGTTCGACAGCATTGGACCGCAGATCGTCGCGGGTTCGCGTCAGGGCATGTGGGAGAAGCTGGACCCGGCTATCGTCAAGACCGATGGCCTCATCACGAAGACGGGCGCGGACTTCGTCGGCACGTATTCGTATGCGGGCGGGATCGGCTTCGACCCGAAGCGCGGCAGCAAGCATCCGACGACCTACGCGGAGTTCTGGGATGTAAAAGCGTTTCCGGGTCGTCGGGGTTTGCGCCCACGGGTGAGCGAGAACCTGGAGATGGCGTTGCTCGCGGATGGCGTCGCGCCCGACAAGCTTTACCCGCTCGATGTCGAACGCGCCTTCGCGGCGATGGACCGCATCAAGCCGGGTGTGCGCAAGTGGATCGAGACGACGCCGGAGACGGTGACGCTTATCGCGAGTAACGAACTCGATTTCACGTACACGTATCTGAGTCGCGTTTTGCCCGCGCAAAGAGCGGGTACGTCGGTGCAGATGTCGATGAAGCAGACGCTCAACAGCCTCGAATATCTCGCGGTGCCGAAGTACGGCAAGAACACGCAGGCTGCCATGCAATACGTGGCGTTCTGTCTGCGCCCCGACCGCCAGGCCGCATTCTGCGAGATGGTCGAGTTCGCGCCGAACGCGGTGCAGGCCATGCCGCTCGTATCCGCCGCCGCCAAGGCGCGCATGCCGGACATGCACGATCCGAACAGCGTGATCATCAACGACACGTGGTGGGGCGATCACTACGACGCGTTGCAAAACCGCTTCACGACCTGGATGCTGACATAACGTAGCGTAAAGCAAGGGGCGCGCGATGAGTTACACGCTGAACCTGAAGGCCGTCGTCGTGATGCTGCTGCCGCTCTACGGCCTGCTCGCGGTGTTCTTTCTGTGGCCGCTCGGCGTAGTCGGCTGGTCGAGCATCTACGAACACGCGTTCACGCTGCGCGGCTACGAACAGGTGCTGACGAGCGCGCTCATACATCGCGTGCTCGGCAACACGATGATCATCAGCGCGCTCGCCACGGCGACGAGTCTCGTGCTTGGGTATATCGTCGCGCTGCATCTCGCCCGCATGCCCATGTCGAAGCGCGCGCCGTATCTCGTGATGGTGATGTTGCCGTTCTGGACCAGCGTGCTCGTGAAGAGTTATGCCTTCACCGTCGTGCTGGGCAGCGCGGGGATCGTCGCGAAACTCGCGGGATGGTTGAGTGGCGATACATGGCATCCCGACCTCATGTTCAACCGCACTGGCGTCGTGATAGGAATGACCAACTATCTCCTGCCGTTCATGGTGCTGCCCATTCTCACGAGCCTCACCACGCAGAACCGCAATCTCAAGCTCGCCGCCGAACTCATGGGCGCAGGTCCCGCGATGATCTTCGCGCGCATCACGTTGCCTTTGTCGATGCCCGGCGTGTTCGCAGGCGTTCTCATGTGCCTCACGCTCTCCATGGGCATGTACATCACGCCCGCGTTGCTCGGCGGGCCGCGCGACATGATGCTCGCCAACCTCATCGACTTCTACACGCGGCAGACGCTCGACTGGACGCTGGCCGCTTCCATCGCGATGATGTTGCTCGTGCTGTCCGGGGCGCTGATCGCGGTGCTCGGACGTGTTCAGCGCGGCACGGAGGCGCTCGCATGATGGATACCGCAACGCGTGTCAGCAACGAATTCGTCAAGCCCGAACCGAAGCGCCGCGACTCGCGTGTATTCATGCGCGTGCTCGGTTCCATCGGCGGATGGTGCGGCTATTTGTTCCTGCTGCTGCCAAGCCTCGTGATCGTGCCGATTTCGTTCGGCGGCGGCAGCGAACTGACGTTTCCGCCGAAGACCCTCTCGCTTGCGCTATTCCGGCAGTTCTTCGCCGATCCGGCATGGTGGGGCGCGTGTGTGACGAGCGTGATGGTCGCGCTGCTGGCATCGGTAATCTCGATAGCGGCCGGTGTGCCAGGCGCTTATGCGCTTGCACGCGGCCGGTTTCCGGGCAAGCGCGTACTCGAAACCTTCGCCATCACGCCCATGCTCGTGCCCGTCGTCGTGCTCGGTCTTGGCGTGTATAAGCAGTTCTCGATGCTCTCGCTTGTCAACACGGTATGGGGACTTGCGCTCGCGCATGCCGTGCTCGTCGTTCCGTTCGTGATCATTGCGGTGGGCTCGGGCTTGCGTCACGCGGATGCATCGCTCGAAGCCGTCGCGCTTCTGATGGGCGCAAGCCGCGTGCGCATCTTCTTTCAAGTGGTGTTGCCGCAGATACGCGCGTCGGTGGCCGTGAGCGTGCTGTTCGCGTTCCTTCTGTCATTCGACGAAGTGGTGGTCGCGTACTTCATCTCGGGACCGCAGACCACGACCTTGCCGGTCAAGATGTACAGCGCGATCCGCTGGGAAGTATCGCCGGTGCTCGCCGCCGTCTCGACGCTGCTCACGCTGATATCGCTTCTGGTGTGCATCGGCATCATGGCTTTGCAACGGCGCGACGCGTCCGCCGACTAATCTTGAACTAGAGACCAACATGGCGAACAGGTACGACGCGGTGATCATCGGCGCGGGACACAACGGCCTCGTGTGCGGTGCTTATCTCGCGCGCAAAGGCTTCAAGGTATGTCTGCTTGAACGGCGCGAACTCGCAGGCGGCGCGGCCGTCAGCGAAGCGGTGTGGCCGGGGTATCGCGTATCGACCGCGTCCTACACGATGGCGTTGTTGCAGCCGCGTATCATCCGCGAACTCGAGCTTGCGAAGTACGGCTACGAGATCGTCGTGCCGCCGCCCATGCTGCATCTGTATGGCGATGGCAAGAGTCTCGTGTTTCGCGGGGAAGGCGAACGGCTTCATGCGGATATCGCGCGCTTTAGCCGCGCCGATGCCGATGCATACGGTAAGTATCGCGCGCATATGGCTCGGCTCGGCAAGGTCGTCGCCGAGATGCTCTGGGAGATTCCGCCCGATCCCGCCGATGCCGCGCTCGGCGCGCGCGGGCGTTTGCTTGGATTCGCCTGGCGTTTCCGCGATATGGGCGAGCAGTTCTACGACTTGTACGACGTACTCACGTTGAGCGCGCGCGATTACCTGTCGCGCTGGTTCGAGTCCGATCAGATGATCGCGGCGCTGGGCTTCTACGCGTCGTGCGGCGGAGCGGCCACGAGCATCTGCTCGCCCGGCTCGGCGTATGTGTTGCTGCGCGGCTTCATTCGCGATCACACCACGAGCGAGGGGCCGGCGGGCTTCGTGCGTGGCGGCATGGGTTCCATCTCCGAAGCCATCGCGGCATCGGGGCGGGCGCATGGCATGGAGGTGCGTTGCAATGCGCCGGTGGCGTCGGTGGAGATAAGCGGCGGACGAGCGACGGGCGTGCGGCTCGCATCGGGCGAATCGATCGAAGCGGGTTGCGTCATATCGAACGTGGCGACCAAGATCCTGTTTCAGCAACTCGTCGATGCGGGTTACGTGCCGCCCGAATTTCTCGCGCGTGTCGCGCAGATACGCGACCGTTCTACCGCGTTCAAAGTGAATCTCGCGTTGCGACGCCTGCCCACTTTCACGGATTTCGATTCCAATGCAGCAGGTTTTGCTTATCCGGCGCAAGTTCGTATCGGACCTTCGGTGGAGTATCTCGAACGCGCGTGGGATGCATCCAAGTATGGCGAGATATCGCCGCGACCGCCGCTCGTCGTGTTGACGCCAAGCGCGATGGACCCAAGCGTCGCGCCTGCGGGCAAGCATCTGATGAGCATCTTCGGCCAGCATGCGCCTTATAAGTTACGCGAAGGAACATGGGACACGCAGCGCAAACGTCTCTTTCATATCGTGCTCGATACGCTTGCGCTGCATGCGCCCGATATTCGCGACTGCATCGACGATGCGCAAGTGCTTTCGCCCGCCGATCTGGAGCGCATCTTCGCGCTGCCGGGCGGTCATGTGCATCACGGTGAACTGAGCGCGGATCAGATCTTCTTCAGGCGGCCGGTGCAGGGCGCTGCGGACTATCGCACACCGGTGAAGGGACTCTATCAATGCGGGGCATCCGTGCATCCGGGCGGCGGCGTGACGGGCGTGCCTGGCCACAACGCGGCGCAAGTCGTGATGCGCAGCGAGCGTCACTGAGCGGCATCATTCACGGAATCCGACGATGAACATGATCGAACTGAAGCAGGTCTCGCGGCGCTACGGCGAAGTGCAGGCGCTCGCGCCGCTCGACTTCAGCGTGAAGCAAGGCGAGTTCGTCACGCTGCTCGGCCCTAGCGGCTCGGGCAAGACTACGCTGCTCAACGTGATAGCGGGCATGGTCACGCCATCGTCCGGGCAGATTTTCGTGCGCGGCGTCGACATCACGAACGCGCCGCCGAGTGCCCGCGGACTCGGCATGGTGTTCCAGAACTATGCGCTGATGCCGCACATGACCGTTTTCGACAACATTGCGTTCCCGCTGCGCGTGCGCAAGATGCCGAAGGACGAGATTCGCCGCAAGGTAAGGGACGTGCTCGACATGGTGCGCTTGCCCGACATCGCGATGCGCAAGCCGAAGGAACTGTCGGGGGGCCAGCAGCAACGTGTGTCGCTTGCGCGTTGCATCGTCTATAACCCGGCGTTAATCTTGCTCGATGAACCGCTCGGCGCACTCGACAAGAAGCTGCGCGAACAGATGCAACTCGAGATTCGCCGGCTGCATGCGGAACTCGGCATCACGATGCTCAACGTCACGCACGATCAGGACGAGGCGCTTTCGATGTCGGACCGCATCGTGCTCATGAATCAGGGGCGCGTCGAACAGATCGCGACGCCCGACGAGCTGTATCGTTCGCCGCGCACTGCGTTCGCGGCGAGCTTTATCGGCACGGCCAATCTGATCTCGGGCACCGTGCAGGACGACATCGGGACGCATGTGGTCGTGTCGACTCCGCTTGGCATGCTGCGCGCCGCGACGGCATCGCAGACGATGTCGCGCGGTGCGGCCGTGAAGCTACTGGTGCGACCGGAAAGCGTGCGAATGACGTCCGCGCATCGGCCGCCTGACGATCATGCTGTCGATGGCATCTGTCATTCCGGCACCCTCGAAGACTCGATCACGCTCGGCAGCGTCGTGCGTCATCACGTGCGTCTTGCCGACGATACGCAGATCGTCGTGCAGCAACAGGGCACACGGCGGCGCGCCGAACATGAGCGCGGCGCGCCGGTGCTCGTCGACTGGGCGCCGGAGGATTGCCAGATCATTCTTCAAGACTAAATACGCGCGACAGGCGCGCCTCGCCGTGCGAGGTTTCGAATTTCGTGGAGAGCATGTATGAAGACACAGTCGCCGACCGTGGCGGACGAACTCGACCGTCGAAAGCGTCAGGAGCAACTCGCATTGCCTGAATCGCTCGGAGATTTCGTGCGCGAACAGGCCGCGCTATATGGCGACGAGACCGCTGCGGTGTGGTTCGATCGCGGTATCGAGATGACGTATGCGCAAATCGATCGCGCGGCTTCGCAGCTTGCCGATTCATTCGTCAGGCGCGGTATTCGCAAGGGCTGTCACGTTGGACTGATGTTGAAGAACACGCCCGAGTTTCCCATCTCGTGGATCGCGCTGGGTCGTATCGGCGCGGTCATGGTGCCCGTGAACACCGCCTACACGCAGGACGAAATGATGTTCGTCCTTACCGATGCCGACGTGCAGTACCTCGTGATCGACGCCGAATTCCTGCCGCGTCTCGCCGATGCGCCCACGCTGCCCGCACTGCTTGCATGGGAACGTGTGATCGTGTGCGGCGAGAGCGAGCATCCGCTGCAATGGCAGGCTTTGCTCGATGCGGGCAGCGCCATGTTCAATGCGCCCGGAACGGTGTCGCGCAACGACCTGTTGAATCTGCAATATACCTCAGGCACAACGGGCTTTCCGAAGGGCTGCATGCTGACTCACGATTACTGGATGATTCATTGCCACGGTGCGGCGCGTAACAGGCGCGGCCCCGAAGCGGGCATCGAGAACGTGTTGATCTGGGCGCCGTTCTTCTACATGGACCCGATGTGGCAGTTCCTGATGACGCTTAAGCTCGGTGGCACCGCGTACATTGCCGAGCGCATGAGTCTCACGCGCTTCATGTCGTGGCTCATCGATTATCGGATTCACTACTGCATCTTTCCCGAGCCTGCCTTGAGCGCGCATCCACGGAGCGAACGCGACGCCGATGTATGCCTGAAGTATGTGAGCATCTACGGATGGACCAGAAGCGCGCGCGAAGAAGTGCAGGCGCGCTTCAACGTGATTGCCCGCGAAGGCTTCGGCATGACCGAAGTAGGAACGGGCGCACTCGTGCCCGCGTGGGCCCATGATGAGGCGCTCGAACGCACTTGCGGTCTGCCTGCCCCGTTTCGTGAACTGCAGGTTCGTCGCGATGACGGCAGTATCGCCGATACGGATGAAGTCGGTGAACTCTGGATTCGCGGGCGCGGCATTTTATGGGGGTACTACAAGCGTCCAGAGGCCAACGCCGAGAGTTTCGATGGCGACTGGTTTCGCACGGGCGATCTGTTTCGACGCGATGCAAAGGGCTTTTATTTCATCGTGGGACGCATCAAGGAGATGATCAAGCGCTCGGGCGAGAATGTCTCGGCAACCGAAGTGGAGACCGTTCTACGCAGCATGGATGCAATCGATGAAGCCGCAGTCGTGCCGGTGCCCGATCCGCTGCGTCGCGAGGAAGTGAAGGCGTACCTCAAGTTGCGCGAAGGACTCACGCATAGCGACGTTCCGCCCGCGGCGGTGTTCGAGCATTGCGCGCTGCATCTCGCGTCGTTCAAGGTGCCGCGTTATCTGCAATATATCGTCGGCGATTTTCCGCGTACGCCTTCGCGCAAGATCGCGAAAAAACGCCTGATTGCCGAGACAACCGATCCGTTCGTCGATACCTTCGATCGTCAGGAGTCGCGTTGGCGGTAACGCCAGACGCTTGCCGGAGCTGCCCATGTTCGTGGACTTTTCGAGCCGTCCTCCGTCGTTGCAGTTCGACGGTCCTGTCAGTCATCTGGCGAATTATCGGCGCGTGTACGAGGGTACGGAGCGTCAAGTCGCGAGTGCGAATGGTGTCGATCCACTCGACGACTATCTCGCGACTTACGAGCGACTGAAAGCGCGACATGTCGTGTTGAAGGCGCGCGATCTCACCAGCACGTTCGGCGTGAAGATAGCGAACGACCACGTGGCTGCGTTTTGTCACACGCATGGCGAGCGCTACATCGGCTTTGCAGGCGTCGATCCGCACAAAGGCGATGCGGCGGTCGCGGAGTTCGAGACGGCGGTGCGTGAACTCGGTCTGCGTGGGCTGAATGTGCAAGGCTTCGAGCATAAGTTGGCTATCGACGATCCCTCGCTGTTTCCGCTTTATCGCAAATGTGTCGAATTGGACGTGCCGGTGAATATTCATTGCGGCACGAACTTCTCGACGCATACCTCGATGATGCATGGCCATCCTGCCGCGCTCGACCGCGTGATGATGTCGTTGCCCGCGTTGCGGGTATGCGCTTCGCCGCCGGGATGGCCGTGGGTGCATGAACTGCTTGCGGTGGCGTGGCGGCATCCGAATGTGTGGATAGGCACCGTGGCTGTGCGGCCGAAGCTACTTGCCACCGCGCACTCGGGTTACGAGCCGCTTTTGCAATACGGCAGGACGGTGCTTAAGAAGCGCATGATCTTCGGGTCCGCGTTTCCGATGATGCCGGTCGACAAGGCTTTGCAGGAGTTCGATGCGCTTGGGATGGCGGATCAGGTTCGCGAGGATTGGCTCTGCAACAATGCGGTGCAGTTCCTTGGGGGCTAAAACGCCCGCGTCGTGAATCAGAATGAAAGGCGGTACGCGTGTTGCTGACAGTGAACGTCGTCTGACCTTCAAACCAGCGCTCAACTCACGAGGAACACGATGGAACCGATGAAGCCCATAAAACCCATAACGCCGATGCAACCGATGGAGCCCATGAAGCCGATGGAACATTGGTGGCCGGACAATCTCGGCGAGCCGCAAACGAGTGGTGCACAGAACGGTCTGCGCTACGCCTTCTTTGCGGATGCGAAGCGACTTTTAATCGAAGACAACGGCACGTTAAAGACTTATGACAGCGCGGACCATTGCATTAGCGGGGTGTCGCAAGGAAGTAGCGCAGGGCATGGCCCTGCGTTTACCAGTCAGAATGGCGTGGTAGACCTTACAACATTGAAGGAGATTAAGTAGCTGGCTTGTCAGGGATGTCTTCCAACAAGGACCGGAAATTTTTTTTCGATGCGTGTCAACACACAGCGTGGCGAGGCGTTAAGCAAGTACTCGCGGTACTTAAGCCGCGACACTGTTAAACAACCACGAAGGGCCTGACCGCCATGAAAAAGCAACTCGTTGCCGCATCGATCGCCGCTTTGTTTTCCGTTGGTGTATTCGCACAGGCTTCGGCGCCTGCCGTAGCCCCTGCAGCTCCGGCTGCCACGACGGCCGACGCCGCGCAGCCCGCAAGTGGAACCAAGACTAAAAAGCATCACCGCAAGCATCACAAGAACACGACGAAGGCTGCCCCGATCCCGTCGTCGGCACCGAAGCCCTAAGCTTTAGGGTGTCGAATTCGCTTCGTTCGGCAGTGGTTCAGGGTTGAAACGATCGAACGAGGTGACGGAGTATTCAAAGTGCGGCTTAAAGGCGCGATACCTGCGCCTTTAGGCCGTTTTCGTTTGCGCTTCCTGGTTGAGTTCTTAAAGCATCGTTGGTGCGGTTTCGTCGACAACGCGCGAACATTGCCTCAGGCTGCTACTAGCGCTATTCTTGAACCGCTTGCAGTAATCGAATGCTGGTCAATCCGGGGACAACAACTTCGTGAAGCGAACTCTGGCTTTCTGCTGCATTTTTACCTTGAGCGCAATCCTCTGCGCATGCAACAAAGACGGATCGCGAAGCGCGACTCCAGATGCGGGCGCATCAGCGAGTCAGGCGCCAGTCCAACCAGGACAGGTCGCGAGCGGTACGCAAGCCGCATCGGCCACGCAGGAACACAGCGCGCCAGCCGCCGTCACCGCTATCACCAAAGCGCAATTGCCAGGCGAGGCGACTGAGACACTGCGTCTGATCAAGGCCGGTGGTCCGTTCCCCTTCGCCGAGGACGGTGTCATGTTCCGCAATAGCGCCGCAATGCTACCGCAACATCCGCGTGGCTACTACCGCGCCTATACCGTGCGCACGCCGGGCGCGACGGATCGCGGGCAACGACGCATCGTGTGCGGTGGACAGCGCAAACAGACTAACGACTGCTATTACACTGAAGATTACTACGTCAGTTTCAAGCGTATTGCAGATTAATTTGGAAAAAGCGGGAATGCGCTGGGCGCTTTTTTTAGAGGACCTCGATTGCTTCTTAGCCGTTCTTAGGCGCGCTGCTCGACGTTGGTAATGGCAGTGGGGAATGCTATCGTCATACGTTTAGGTCAATCGAAGTGTTAGATAGAATCCCCGTCCGTATCGACGAGCGTAAGTGATTCTTGAGGCAAGTCGTAGACAATAATTTCGTATGACCCGCCAACATAATCGAAGGGCGTGAGTCGACGATCAGTCCTGTGTGCCCGCAAGCCCTAGCAAATAGGCGCGATCTGCCTCAGGTAGCCCGTCAAGCCACTGTTGTTCAGTTCCAGGCTGAGGCAAGACTTGTCCATATTCGATCATGTTCGCAGGCGGCAACTCGGAGAGATAAATCCATAAAAAACGCTTTTCCAACTTCGAGATTCGATGAAGGGATTCCACGATATCGGCAAGCAACCTGGCCTTTTGCTCAGGCGTTCTTCCTGCGCGAATGTGTCCATGCACGAAGATCTGATTCGTATCGATCCGCTTACCGCCCATGAAATGAGCCCCTCGTGGAATCGCGCTGAACATGACCTGCGCGAAGAAAGTTTGCGCACCCGTGGCTTGACTATGCGCTCGGGTGATTTCGCGCGCAATGTTTGCTTTCGCGTCATCGGAAAGCAGCCCGTCCGTGACAGATACGAGGTAAGTCGGCATATGGCGTCTCCCTAATTAGCGTTTATCCGCTAGCGTTGCATGTTCTTTTCGAAGCGCTCCGCAAATTCATCCGATAAGAGCTTGTCCAGCACGCCGCGCAATACTTCGGCTTCGGCGCGGCCCAATGATGAATCGAAGATAGCTTGCGCCTTGCGCCACAGAACGTCGGATTCAGCGAGCTTCTCGCGTCCTTCGGGCGTGAGACCAATCGATTTATGCCGCCTGTCGTCAGGGTTCACCTCGAGTGAGATGAAGCCGTCACGCTCAAGCGGCTTGAGCGTATGCGCGAGCGCGCCCGAATCCATTACCAGCGCTGCAGCGAGCTTGCCTACGTTGGTCGGCTCCGATCGCCCGATCTGAGCGAGCACCGCGCGCTGCGTGATTTTCAGGCCGCTTGGCGATATTGCCGCGTCATAGAGTTGTGAAATACGTCGCGTGGCCTTGCGCAGTGCGGTGCAACTGCAACCGGGTCGCCCGCGATTCACATTCTTTGCCGCCATTTTCGTTGCCATCACTCATTCCTCTGCGAAGTTTCCTGCAGAGTCATTATTCCATTATCAGCATATGCAGGCAATTGACAGATTGCAAGCATATGCTGATAATTTGCCGCACCGGTCCTCATCAAATGGAGCTCCATCATGCCGTTTGTTCGTATCGACTTGAAGAAGGGAAAGGATGCCGACTATCGCCAGAAGATCGGCCTCGTCGTTTATGAAGCGATGCTCAGTGTCGGTGTGCCACAGAACGACCGCTTCCAGGTCATCAACGAGCATGAAGACGCCAACTTCATGTTCGATCCGACGTATCTTGGCATTGCGCGCGACGACGACCTTGTCATCATCCAGATCACGTGGAACGAAGGACGTAGCACCGATCAAAAGAAAGCGCTATACCGCGCAATTGCCGAGGGACTCTCGACATCGCCGGGCATACGGCCTGAGAACGTCTTCATCAATCTGGTCGAAGTGAAGAAAGAGAACTGGTCGTTCGGCAACGGTTTAGCGCAATACGCGGTTTGAGGAGCGCGCCGCATGGATCGTTCACTCGCAAGCAGACCGGACGCCGCGACGAAGCGGCATGAGTGGCTCGTGCTCATCTGCACCTCGGCGCCGTCCTTCATGCTGCAACTCGATGCGAACATCGTGTCGGTGTCGCTGCCCTCCATTGCGCGCTCGCTGCATGCGGATTTCGCGGGCATCGAGTGGGTGATCACGGCGTACATGTTGAGCTTCGCGTCGCTGTTGATGCCAGCAGGCGCGCTCGCCGACCGCTTCGGACGCAAGCGCTTGCTCGTTACAGGGCTGATGTTGTTCACCTTCGCATCGCTTTTATGCGGGTCCGCGTGGAACTTGCCGATGTTGATCGCCGCGCGCGCGTTGCAAGGCGCCGGTGCGGCCATGCAATTGAGCGCCGCACTCGCCACCTTGTCGCACGCATTCCACGGCGAAGCACGGGCGCGAGCGTTTGCGTTTTGGGGCACCGTAGTGGGCATCGGAATCGCGAGCGGTCCGGTGGTCGGTGGACTGATCACGCAGGCGCTCGGCTGGCAATGGGCGTTCTATGTCAACGTGCCGATAGGCGTCGTATTGCTTGCGTTGATCTTGCGCGTGATCGAATCGTCGCGCGATCCGCACTCGATGCGACTCGACCTGCCAGGCGTCGCATGCTTCGGAACGGCGCTCTTTCTAACGACGCTTGCGCTTATCGAAGGCAATCGGCGCGGCTGGAATGATCGCTGGATCATCGCTGAATTCGTAGGCGCTGGCGTGCTGTTCGTGTTGTTCGTCATTGTCGAGCGACGTCAGACGCGGCCGATGCTCGACCTAACGTACTTCCGCAATCGGACGTTTCTCGGTGCGACGCTCGCGCAGTTTGCGTTTTCCATCGGCATGCTCACGATGCTGACGTTCGTGCCGATCTTTCTTCAAAGCGGTCTCGGCGCGACATCGGCGAGCGCGGGTCTCATGATGCTGCCGATGGTCGGGCCACTCTTTATCGTGCCGCGTCTCGTGTCGCGTCATCTCGCGCATCGCCTGACAGGGCGCGCGTTGCTTACGCTCGGGTTGCTTACGGTGTGCATCGGGCTCGTCTGTTTCGCGGCGGTCGTGACCATGCTTGCTTATGCGCCTCTCATCGTAGGCATGGTCGTGACGGGCATCGGCGCGGGCATGCTCAACGGCGAGACGACCAAGGTTTCGATGACCGTGATCCCAAAGGAGCGATCCGGCATGGCGTCGGGTGTGTCGGGCACGACCCGTTTTACCGGACTCGTCATCGGAATCGCGATGCTCGGCGCGGTGATGTTTGCGCGTGTCCAAAATGTCATTACGAATTCGATGCCTTCCGTCGATTCGCAGCAGCGCCTTCATCTCGTAGTGGATATCACTGCAGGGCATCTTCAGAGCGCAACCTTGCCAGGCTGGAGCGATGCCGCGTTGCATGCACTCGGTGCGATTAGCTTCGCCAAAGGGTATCAAGCGCTGTTCGTCGTGGCTGCATTGTTCATGTTGTTGTCGGCAGCGTTGACTTGGCGCCTCGTGAATCCGGCTGAGACACCGCCGACTTTAGCACGCTGAATCAAGGCTTGAAATCAGCCAGTATCACGCCGTTGCGAATATTTTCAAGCGCATGGGCTATGTAGTCGACGGTCGGCTCAGGCGGATGGTCCAGCGGCGCCCAAACAAACGCAGAACACTTGTGCGGCTCCATGTTCGCAAGGACGCCTTCCCAAGAACGACATGTCAGAAAGAAGCTTATTCGGTTCTGTTCCGAATCGCGTCGCATAACCAAGTTGAAGTCGAGAGAACCTGGCGCGATGCTCACGCCGGCTTCTTCCTTCGACTCGCGGATCGCGCATTCCTCGATGGATTCCCCAGGTTCGAGATGACCGGCGACCAGCGAATACTGACCGTCTCTATGGCCGGTATTTGCGCGCTGGATGAAGAGATATTCGTTATTGTCGTTCTTGAACAGGACATGTACGTCGACAACGCTTTGCATTCGGCTCATCTTTGTGCACCGTGGAAGAAGCTGATGTTCGGTTCGAGATCCTATGTCGCGAAGCGGCGAGCGCAAGTTTAAACCGCGAGGCGGCTTATTGGATATTGGCGGCGATGAATCAGGGTGATTGCGTCGAGCCTCGACGGCGACTTCGGTTGAAACCTGATCCGGCGTGCACTATGTTGGAACTCATCCTCTCAGTATTTCCCGAAGCGAGCGCACAAAGCAGCCCTGCCAATGAAGCGCAAATTAGATAGTTTGGAGTCCTCGAACGGCCCTTTAATGCGGATCATCCATTCAGCATGCATAGCGCATGCGATTCCACTTTGCCGTTTGCCATCACGACGCTTCGCGATGGTATCGAGAGGCCGCTAAGAAGTATCGCTTAGTCAACTTTGTTACCCAGCTTTCGAGCATCGGGATGACAGGGGACATTGCGCTTTGCTTCTAGAGTAACGCTCTAGCCGTTGCGGACGGTTGAGAGCCTGAGATTACCGGCTTTCGCAAATGGCCCGGCCGAATTTCTTCCCCTAAGAAGTGCGATAGGGGTCGCTGTCTTTAGCGATCCTCTAAGCAGCTTGCGCTAGCAAAACTCGTCGGCCTGTCGCGTCGATTCCATCACACATGGCAACGTCTCGCGACTCGACGCTAGCGCCTACGCCCTGTGCGCTCTCTACAGTTCTAACGGGCTACGCGTCGATCCAACGATTGCGCAATGTCGGACAACGCCTTTAAGACCAACTGCGTCCACCTTTTGCACCCCTGAAACCGCCGCCATCCTTTCGAAGTGGAAACTTCATATCAATCGGTATTTGTTTCACTCTCAGTAAAACGCAACGCATTTTTTTCTTAATTTCACATTTACAGTCATCTCATAAGACGATAACCTTGCTTCCGTTCTCACCGATTCGGCACATCTTGCTCTAAACAGAAACTCGTACAGCCGAATGAGGTAATAGTTGCTACATCTCACGCGGTTTCTTTTGTCTTACGTTCGGTAGCTTCGATCGGCAGTTCCTGCAGTATCGAAAGCAATCGTTTGCTTACGTGCTGAGTACAAAGCAAGCCGCGGAAAGCCGTGACTCGTCGCGAAGTCGACGTGGTGCTACGGCGAACCTCGCAACTAGCGAACTGTGTGCTAGCTGTCGGCGGAAGTGCCGGCAACCTTTTAAACATGTGCGGGCGCTAGCCCGGCAATTAGTTATGCAAACTAATATGAATGAAAATCAGTCTTCCCATTTCCTGAAAGTTCTGTCGAAAACTAAAGCCGCAGCGCTTGCCACTGCTCTGGTCGCTTCCACGTTGCTCGCAGCTTGCGGTGGCGGCGGCGAAAGCGCAGTCGATGCCGCAGTCGACAAGTCCGCCGCCACGCCGCAATCGACCGAAAAGGCCGCAACCACCAGTTCCATCTTCTACGGCGCAAACGGCCACATCACGAACGGCGGCGCGTATGACACCACGTCGTACGCAACGCAGCTTTCGCAACTCCAAAATCTCGGCGTGAAGATTTACCGTAACGACGTGTACAGCCAGGCATCGGCGAAGGTTCTCGCCACGGTCGCAAAGCAGTTTGCGGCAGGCGGCGTACAGGTTTATCCGGTGATGCTGCTGGGCCTGAACTACAACAGCGAGCAGGCCGCCTATAACGCGGGCTACACGATGGGCCAGCAGACGGCGCAGACGTACAACTACACGTACTACGAAGTCGGCAATGAGCTCGAAGCAAACACGCTCTCTGGCAACTACGACGGCAACGTCTGGAACCATTACAGCAATCAGCCGTTCACAGTCGCGCGCGGGTTGATTCGCGGCATGATCGCGGGCGTGAAGTCGGTCAATAGCTCGGCGAAGATCATCGTCGACGGCACGTGGAAGCACACCGCGTTCTTTCAGATGCTTGCGGACGGCTCGCAGCCGGACGGCACGCATGGTCACCCGACTGTCAGCTGGGACATCACGGCATGGCACTGGTACTCGGACCAGGGCGACATGACCCACGCTTGCGGCAACACAGGTTGCCATGACATCCTCGGCGTGCTGAACTCGTTCGGCAAACCGGTCTGGATCAACGAGTACGGTGTGCGTCCGACCTACGGTACGTATTCGGCAATCGCGTCGTACTTCACCGGCAGCTTGATGATGCAGCAGTTTTACAACAACGCGGCCAAGTACAACATTCAGTCGATTCAGGCTTTCGAAATGTACGACGACAGCGAAGGCGCATACGGTCTCATGACGAGCGATGGCAAGACGCAAAAGCCTGCCTTCACCGCAGTCAAGAGTTTCATTGCAAGTCACCCGAAGTAAAGCGAGTCAGAAAGGGCCTTCGGGCTCTTTCTTTTCTTGTTCGGTACGCGTTGAGGCCCGTTCCCATTCAACCGATGGTCAACGTTCACCAGGTCGCACGTTACGTCACGATGCTCGCTAGCCGCATCAATTCCGACTGACGCGAGCAGGACGTTTTCTTGAGCGTTGCGGCAAGGTGTTTACGTACGGTCGCAATCGACACGTCGAGAATCGCTGCGCATTCATTGACGCTGTGACCGCAGATCAACTCGCACAGCATCCGCGCTTCAGCCTGCGATAAGCCCAACACACTTTGTAGTGTCGCTACCTCCGGCCGGCGAAAAATATGACGGCGCTCAATGCGCAATACCGCTCGCGGCCGTGAGGAAAGCACAAGATCGTCCGCGCGCGTGATCACGATATGCCACGCATGTCCCCAAGCTCCAGTCACGACGATCGTGCTGCACTGACCGCAAGCCAGCGTCTTCGCCACGCTCGACTTGAGTCCTTCGTAGGCCTTCGGGTTCAGATGCATGAGCTGTCCATCGCGGATAGCAAGACCACCCTGGTCGCCAAGTAGGGCCAACGCGTTCGACATCTTGCACATGACGTTCAGATCGGCATCGACGGCGACGACCGTGGTCTCTTCGTTGAACAGATAATCGACCAGCGCTGCGGCATCGCTGCTTTCGAGCGCGACGGCCTTGACCGTCCGAGCGTCCGACATCGCTTCCTGCGCGTTGATCGAAACCGCGACGTTCATCTCCGATGCCACGATACATTCCAGCATTTCATCCCCTTCGGTGTTTTTTTAGGCCGGCTTCGGAGCCATCACGTTGGCACTTTTGCATCGAGCAGGCAGAGGCAATTTGTATGCCAAATCCTGCGAAGCCTTGTTGGACAAGAGGTCTCCAAAAGCCGCTCACTGCTAGTTGAAATCCGCACGAATTTGAACCAGGCGGACCAAAACTGTTTCAGTCACGAACGTCCCGCTTTCGGTCGCTAACGTTTGCGCAGCGGCTTTTAAGGGCGATCGACTCAACCGAACGAGCGTCTCAAACGCCCGCCGCACGTGCGTTCTCGTAACACCGTAACGTGTTCCCCGCGACACGAGTCGCGGAAGTTTCATGGCAGCGAGAGGTGTTCATTTGACCCATCGACATCCGCCATCGCCATCCGCCAGAATGCGTTCCATACCACTGCATCGCTTCGGCCAAACGAAGTCTGCAGGAATGACGACGAGAGGCTTGTATGCGACATGATGGCGATGCAAACAGGATCTCGACGAAGGGCGCGTGGCGCATGCCGCAGTTTTGGGTCGCGTCGATGACGTTCGTGACCACGGCCGCGCTACTCGGCAACATGGTCGATAACGCGGCATATGCTCAAGGCGCGCAGGACGCCGATTCGCCGTCGAGCGCTCATGGCTCCGCTTCGGGTAATGAAGCACGTGCGCTCGTCACGCTGCCGAACCCGCCGACGCCGAGTCCGCTTAAGAGGGTCCGGCCGCAAGCGGCGTCGCCTGCACTCACCGACAGTGCGACGGTCAGCCGCCAGTCGACGATCACGGGCAGCAACACATTGCCCGCCAAGCCGGATGCCAGATCTCCACTCGTGGATACGCTTGGCGGGATCGTTACCAACGACGCGGTGACGCTGGTAGGCGAAGACTTCTATAACTTTTTTGCTCAGGCATGGACGCAGATGCCGATGAGCGAACGCTATAACGTGTCGGTCCATGAGCGTCCCTCTGCAAGATACGGCAGTCTGATCTGGGTCGAATACGATCAGCGTCGCGTGTTTCAGGCGTTCTTGCCTATTGCCCGGGCGAACGTGCGGCCTATTGCCGAAAGCGCGGCGGCGAGCGCGTTGCAGACAGTGCTGCAGGCGGATATATCGCGCCTGCTGTTTCATGAAGCCGATCTCGCATCGGATGAAATGTAAGTCGCGGCATACGGTAGCAGAAAGACAAAGACAGCATTCAAACGATAAAAGAGAGTTCGAGGAAATCGGGATGACTAACCAAAAGACCTTCACGCGGATATTGCTTACCGCCATTGCCAACGCGGGACTGATCGGCGGAGCGTATGCCTCGCCGCTGGTGTACGAGCCCATCAATCCGACCTTCGGCGGGAATCCCGCGAACGGTCCTGTTCTCATGGATCAGGCGACCGCACAGAACAAGCATCAGGACCCGAGTCTGGCAAGCCTGACCAGTTCGCAGTCCACGCTCGATCAATTCAACAGTCAGTTGCAGCAGGCCATTCTGTCACGCGTGGCGAGTTCGGTGACGAGTTCGATCGTGGGCACGGATGGATCGCTCAAGCCAGGCACCATCAACACGGGCAACTTCTCCATCAACATCGCGCAGATAGCGAACGGCAATCTGCAAGTGACGACGACCGACAAGACCTCGGGTGCTTCAACGACTTTCGTGGTGAGCGGCGGCCAGTAACGCAGCCTACGCCAAATGCTGGAGCGAGGGCTGCGACCAGCCGTCATCCAGATCGATACCAACAAGAATCAGCAAGACACGGGGAATATCATGAACCGATTCGCACTCCGGGCAACGCTCGCGCTCGTCAGCGCCGCCGTGCTCACGCTCTCAGGCTGCGCGGTATCGCCGCAGAATGTGGCGGGCAACGCGACGCTCACGCCGCCCACGCGCGTGACCCGCGACCTCGTGCATCTGCCGCCGCCCAAGGGCCGCGTGCTCGCTGCCGTCTATGGCTTTCGTGATCTGACCGGTCAGTACAAGCCGTCGCCCGACAGTTCGTTTTCATCGCAGGTTACGCAAGGTGGAGCGTCGTTCCTCGTTGCCGCCATGCGCGATTCCGGCTGGTTCACGCCGGTCGAGCGCGAGAATCTTCAGGACCTGCTGACCGAACGCAAGATCATGCGCGCGCTCGAAACACCGGACGACAAGAACCGCGTCATTCCGCAGATCGGCGCGTTGGCGCCGGCCAGCATCATCCTCGAAGGCGGGATCGTGGCGTACGACTCGAATGTGAAGACCGGCGGCGCGGGCGTGGCGTATCTCGGGATCAGCGGCTCGCAGCAATACCGCGTGGATCAGGTGACCGTGAATTTACGCACCGTCGATATACGCAACGGGCAAATTTTGAATAGCGTCTCGACGACCAAAACCATCTACTCGTATCAAGTGGATGTCGGCGTCTACAAGTTCGTTGGCTTCAAGGATCTGCTCCAGGCTGAAGCAGGCTTGACGCGCAATGAGCCGGCGCAGTTATGCGTCAAGGAAGCGATCGAATCCGCAGTGGTTCATCTGATCGTGCAGGGACTGAAGAACCAGACTTGGGCGCTCAAGGACGACAAGGACTGGTACGACCAGACAGTTCAGCGTTATCTGCAGGAAAACCAGAACTACGTCGCGGATATGGACAAGGTCAACACCTCGTATGACCCGACGAAGGTCGAACCGGAAAAGGCATCGTCGGGCGGTTGATTCCGGCGCACGCGATTATTACCTCGCATCAGGAGCCGTAAATGAAGAACCGAATAATCAAGAAGTCGTTCGCTCATAAAATATACGGAATGCTTATGGTTGGTGCGTCGACCGCGAGTGCCGCTGACCTGTCCTTCATCTCGGACTTCGGTGCAGGGGAGCCGGCTTTCACGGTGAGCCGCCAAAGCGCGACGGTGAATCAGACGGGTTCAGCGAACATGGTGCAGGCCCGGCAAACCGGCGTCAACGCGATCACCATCAATCAGATTGGCGTGGCGAACGTGGCGGCGTCGCAGCAAACCGGGACGCAGAACTGGCAGTCGCTGGTGCAGTCAGGTAACGGCAATCAGTATGTCGGCGTGCAATCGGGGTCATACAACACGGCCAGCGTGACGCAACGGGGCAATGGCGACTACGCGTCGGTTACGCAATACGGGTCTCGCAACGACGCATCGGTGGCGCAACGCGGCAACGGTAATCAGGCAACCATCATTCAAGGAGGCGCCGGCAGCGGCATTCAGGTCCAGCAAACGGGTAACGGAGCGAAAGCACTGGTGATCGCACGATAAGCACACGATAACGGGCAACGAATCAAGGAGCAGCCATTCGATGAAACGACGAGTGAAGTAGCGGCAGCAGCAGGGGAAAGGCGGCAAGTGCACACCATGAAAATGCCAAGCAGGCCGGACCACTGAAAAGAAAGCAAAAGCACAAGCACGAAACCATCGTTCACTGGTTCATATAAGGGGTTGACCAATCATGAAGATCAAAGCATCCGTCGTTGCAATGGGGTTTCTGGCACTGGCCTCGTCGAGCGTGTTCGCCGAAGCCATCAACAACACCGTCACCGTGACCACGACCGGTACATACAACAATGCATTGGTTGACCAGAAGGACACGAACGGCGATAACGTCGCAATATCGCAGCAGGGCGGCCTTATCGCGGCCGGCAACCGCGCGAGTGTCACCGAATCGAGCTCACGCGACAACAAAGTCGTAATCAACCAGTCGAGTGTGCTGAACAACGCATCGGTCAATACGAGCGGCGGTGCGGGCAATGCGACGAACATCGATCAGAGCGGTGTGCTGACCGCGGCCAAGGCGTCGGTTGTGCAGACGAGCGAAGTGCAGAACAAGGTCAACATCACGCAGACCGGCTTCGTGAGTGGTTCGACCGCCAACGTGAACTCGAACAATGGCACCGGCAACACGACTTCGATCTATCAGACCGGCGTGAATTCGGCGAGCGTTGCGCAGAATGTCGGTTCGGATAACACGACAATCATCAGCCAGACCGGCGCGCTCGGCGTGGCATCGGTGGGCCAGGCCTCGTCGTCGGGTAACAACACGAATGTTCAGCAAGATGGCGCCAGCGGCAACGCGACGGTCTCTCAGACGCTCGGCTACGACAACACCACGAACATCGCGCAGCATGGCTCGCTGGAGACGGCAACGGTCTCGCAACTCGGCGCGCTCGGCAACACGACGCAGATTCTGCAAACCGGTCCGAGCAACACGGCAAACGTCGGACCGACTTTGTCGGCGGCCAACCTGACTTCCATCTTGCAGACCGGCTCGAATAACAACGCGGCCGTCTCGTCGATGCTTGCGCTAGGCGGCAACGTCACGGTGTCGCAGATGGGCTCGAAGAGTCACGCCTCGGTTTCGCAGGTGAGCGAAGCAGGTTCGAGCGCGACCGTGTCGCAAAGTGGCTCTGGCGTGAACAATGTCAGTACGTTGCAGCAAAACGGCAGCGGCAACGAGATCACGTCGACCCAGGTTTCGACTGGCACGGCCGTCAACACGGCGGGCCTTTCGCAAGTCGGCGCATTCGGCTCGAAGCTCGATCTGCTCCAGCATGGCAGCGGCAACAATGCGGTGGCGTATCAGGCCGGGATGGAAGAAACGCTGCTGGCATCGCAAGATGGCGTGAGCAACGAGTTGTACTCGTCGCAATCGGGCAGCGGCAACCGCATTGCATCGACGCAAGTTGGCGGAAGCAATTACGCATCGGTCACGCAAGCCGGTTCAGGCAACATCGCCACCGTGACGCAAACAGGCATCCACAACTCGACGACGATCGCTCAGCACTAAGGGGCGTAGTTAAGATCGTTGTATTTGTTCGACTCGAACAGCCGAGCCCCCGGCCGTTTGATCGATGCTTTCCTTCACCCCGCGTGGTGCCGGTCGATATTCACAGCCACCACGCCGGGTGCTTTTCCATTCAGACGCGCTTTGCCTTGAAGGAGCCGATCATGATCGCGTTCTCCGATGTCGCCGTGTCCTTCGATGTCACTTCCGCCAACGGTTCGATCCGCGTCGTTCCGTACGTCGTCAGCGTGTACGACACCGGCCTCGACTACGACTTGCACGTGCTCAAGTCGGGCGCGTCGGGCACGTCGAACGTGTCGCAGTCGGGCAGTTTGCACTTGCGCGGTGGCGAGAGCCGAGCGGTCTCGACGCTTGCCGTGTCATCGGCGAAAGGGGAGGCTTGCAAGGTCAGCATCACGTTGATGCAGGCCGGGCGTGTGATCCGTACGGTCAGCACGGATTGCGGAACTGGCAGCGCTTACCAGGCGACTCGTTGACAGCCCGAGCGGCCGTTTGAACCATCAACTTTGCCACTGAGTCTTCAATCGTTCGATGAACCATTTGCCTGCCGGTCCAGGCGGCTGCGAAGGCTGCTGAAAAATGGACATCGTCAAAAGCCAGCCGCTGGGCGGCATCTCGTCCGTATCGAGAACAACCAGCGTCCCTGCGGCGATGTCTTTTTCGACCATATGCAAAGGCATGCCTCCCCAGCCGACGCAGTCCTTTAAAAACGCATATTTGGTGGACAAGTCCGCCAAGCGCCAGGTCGAAGCGGAGGCCACGCCGAAGTCGCGACCTGCCGTGAGATCGGATCTGTCGGTCAGCACCAGTTGAACGTGGCGGCCAAGCTCACGCCGTGTTATTCGGCGACCGATGGCTGCAAGCGGATGCTGCGCCGAAGCCACCGCGACCACGGGCACGTCGCCGAGCCGCTCGCTCGTCAGCGATGAAAATGCCTGCGGCAGCGGCGGTAGTATGCCGAGACTGCATCGGCCGTCGAGAACGGGTAGATAAGCCGCTCCCAGTCCTTCGACGAAGAGACGTAGCGGCGTCAGTGGAAACTGCTCGGCGAAGGCCTTTGCGACTGCACTGATCACGTCAGTCGGGAAGAAAACGTCGACCACTACCGAGAGTTCGGCTTCCACGCCCGATGTCATGAGCCTCGCACGCGCCTTCAACGCATCCACCCCGGCGACGATATTGCGAGCGTCCGCGAGCAACAGCGCGCCCTCCGGCGTGAGCTTCGGGAATCGTCCAGAGCGCTCGAAAAGAATGACGCCCGTTTGATCTTCCAATCCTCCGACCCAGCCACTTACCGCCGACTGAACGCGATTGAGTTTTCGCGCTGCCGCCGAGAAACTGCCCTCATCCACGGCGGCGATAAAGGTTCTGAGTTGATCCAGCGATATTCCATCGAGCATGGCGGCTATCCATCTCCGAGCGTGATGGATTGTATCTCGATATGCCGTCTTCCCAGATCGTTCACGCACTGCCACGATCTACTCAAGCAACGGCGTACTCGTGACCAACCAAAAAAGGAATTCTCATGACTTATTCGATCATCGGGAGCGGCAGCGTAGGCGCCGCGATTGCCCGTCAATTCGCTCGCAGCGGCATCACGGCCGGCATCGCGAACACGCGCGGGCCGGAATCCATCGCACCTATCGCGCAAGAGCTCGGCGACAAGATCGTACCTATGACGTTGCAGGATGCGCTCAAGGCCGACGTGATCATTCTCGCGGTTCCGTTCTGGGCGCACCGCGATGTCGCCAAGGCTATGGCTAGCTGGCAAGGCAAAGTCGTCATCGACGCCACCAATGCCTATGGCGTGCCGCTAAACGAACTGGACGATCTGCCTTCCTCGGCGATCGTGGCAAAGGCGCTGCCAGGCGCGCATTTGGTCAAGGCGTTCAACCATCTGCCCGCGCGCGTGCTCGCACAGGAACCCGCGACTTCAGCGGGACGCCGAGTGCTCTTTTTATCGAGCGATGATGAGGGCGCCAACGCAACCGTCGCGGCGCTCGTCGAACGGCTCGGTTATGCGCCGGTCAGTCTCGGCAAGCTCGCCGAAGGCGGACAACTCGTGCAGGCCCGTGACAAGCATTGGGCGGCGTTGATCTTTCAGGACCTGTTCAAGAAGGAGCAATGAGCCCTGTACGATCATGTCATCGGACCCAAGCCGTATGACCGGGGAAGGTCGGCTATCCGTGCGCTCGATGACATATAAAGGCGCCGCTTGAAGTCGTGTGGAAGTTGCTCGTCGATGCAAAGCAGGGGTCGAGCGACTACTGCGTGCCTCTATAAGAACGTATTCAGCGCACCCGCCGCGACGAATACAGCGATAGTCCGCTTAACATGCGAGCGGATCTCGTTGCGAAGATCATCGAGGTTTTCATCCATCAATGCTCTCATGAGCATGGGCGGAACGATTGCATCGAGCATCTGAGTGGCGATGATCAACGCATTGCGCTTGATGGCAGCGCGCGTACTGGCGTCGCGCGCAATTTGCGAATGTTCCGCCATCAAGCTCGCGACCGCATCGATGCCGCGCAGGCGCCCCGCCTCGCGTGTCATTTTCGCCAGCGACGGAAATCGCGGCGCGTCCGCGACCACCACTCTGATCAACCCGATCACCTCGTCGTCGAGCAAGCGTGTGACGAGCGCGCGCGTCACCCCTTCGAGTTGCTCGACGAGAGCAGAGGATTGCGGCGCCTCGAACACGGGACGCAAGCACCGCTCGCAATTTCGTTTGACCACTTCGGCGAAGAGCGCTTCCTTGCTCGGATACCGACTGTACAACGTTGCCTTGCCTGCGCCCGCCGCCTCGGCGATGCGCTCCAGCGACGCTCCAGCGAAACCCTGCTGCAGAAAGACGGTACTCGCCGCGTCCAGAATGCGCTCTTCCACATCGCCTGCCATCGCGTTGGACGGACGGCCTTTCTTGCGCGAGAACATGGCTCCTATGGGGCATAGGGAAACATGTCCGTTGCCATCTTTCATCGTGCGTTTCACGGCTGATCCTTGCATAAATCTCCAGCGCAAGATTAACACAGACGCCGCTTCTTAAAAAAAGAACGATACCGTTCCGTTCTATTGTAGAATGCATCTCAATATTGGTTGGGAGAGTGCAATGGCCGGAAGTGAAAGCGAAGATAGCAAGCCCTCCGGCGATGCCGGAGAAGGCGACCGCGAGCAAGCCGACAAGAAGCCGGGCGAGGAAACGTCCAAGCCGATGAGCCCGAAGCGCAAGCGCATGAATGCCATCATCGGCGGAACGGTATTACTGATTTGTGTGGCTGGAGGCGTTGCGTACTGGCTCCATAGCCGGCACTACGAGAGTACCGACGACGCGTTCATCGACAGCAACCAAAGCCAGATTGCATCGCAGGTGAACGGTCGCGTGATCGAATTGCTGGTGGCGGACAACCAGCACGTCGAAAAGAATCAGCCGCTCTTGCGCATCGATCCACGCGACTTCGAAGTGAAGCTCGAACAAGCCGAGGCACAGGAAGCCAATGCCGTTGCGCAAGTTGCGCAGGCGCATGCCGACCTGCTGTATCAGCAGGCCAATCTCGCGCAGCAGACCGCGCAGGTGCGCGTCGCGCAGGCCGATCTACTGCAGGCGCAGCAGGATCTCGCGCGCTATACGGGCACGGACCCGGCCGCCATCACGCGTCAGCAACTCGAACAAAGTCAGGCGACCACCAAGAGCGCGCTCGCGAGGCTCGATAGCGCGAAGCAGGCCGTTCAGGCGGGCGAAGCGCAGGTCGCGTCGCAACGTACCAAGATCGACGCCGCTCAGGCATCGGTGCGTCAGACGCATGCGGATGTCGATAACGCGAAGCTGCAATTGAGCTACACGGAAGTCGTCGCACCGCAGGCGGGGAAGGTGACGCGCCGCACCGTGAACCTTGGCAACTACGTGACGCCCGGACAGGCGCTCGTTGCAGTGGTGCCCGACGAGATGTGGGTCACCGCGAACTTCAAGGAAACGCAGCTCGTTCACATGAACGTGGGACAACCCGTGGATGTCACCGTGGATGCTTATCCGGACAAGGTTCTCCACGCGCATGTCGAGAGCCTGCAACGCGGTACGGGCTCGGTGTTTAGCAGCCTGCCTGCGGAAAACGCCACGGGCAATTACGTGAAAGTGGTGCAGCGTCTGCCCGTGAAGATCGTCTTCGATGGCGACGACTGGCGCAACATGCCGCTCGCGCCGGGTCTCTCCGTCAGTCCGCGCGTGACGGTACGTTGACATGGCCGCTACGCACGCAGCATTGCCGAGGTCGGCGGCGGGGCCCTTCAATCCGTGGCTCATCGCGGTCATCGTGTCGATTGCCACCTTCATGGAAGTGCTCGACACGACCATCGCGAACGTGGCGCTCAGGCATATCGCCGGCGGACTCGGTGCGAGCCTCGACCAGAGCACGTACATCACGACGAGCTACCTGGTGAGCAACGCAATCGTCTTGCCTATCAGCGGATGGCTTGCGAACGTGATCGGGCGCAAGCGCTTCTACATGATCTGCGTGTTCCTGTTCACGGTCAGTTCGGTGGCGTGCGGCTTCGCCACCTCGCTGCCGATGATGATCGTCTTTCGCGTGCTGCAAGGACTGGGCGGCGGCGGTCTCGCGCCGGTCGAGCAGAGCATTTTCGCGGACACGTTCACACCGGACAAGCGCGCGATGGCGTTTGCGCTGTATGGCTTTACGGTCGTCACGGCGCCCGCCATCGGACCGATGCTTGGCGGCTGGATCACCGAGAACTATTCGTGGCACTGGGTGTTCCTCATCAACCTGCCGGTGGGGATGGTTTCGCTCGTCCTGACGTGAATGTTCGTAAGCGACAGCAAGCTCGTTCAGCAAGAGCGTCGCGCGCTGCTCGACCGAGGCTTGCGCATCGACTATCTCGGCTTCTTTCTGGTGGCGGTCGGCTTCGGCTGCCTGCAGATCGTGCTGGATAAATTCGAGCGCGAGGACGGGTTCTCGTCGAACTTCATCTGCTCGTTCGCGGCGGTTGCATGCGTCGCATTGGTGGCGCTGGTCTTTCGTGAACTGACGACCGCGCAACCAATCGTGAACTTGCGGCTTTTCAAGTCGCGCGCATTCGCCATCAGTTGCGGCGTCATGTTCGCGTTCGGGTTCATCATCAACAGCACGACGCAGATTCTGCCGCAATTCACGCAGGAACTACTTGGCTACGATGCCACCAACGCCGGCCTCACACTTGGCTTGGGTGGTCTCGTCACGTTGTTCTTCATGCCCGTGGCGGGCATCGTGACCGGGCGCGTGTTCCAGCCCAAATGGCTCGTGATGATGTCGCTTGCGGGCACGGGCGTCGCGTTACTGCATTCGGCGGGTCTCGATCTGAACATCGGCTTCTGGGATGTCTCGTTGTCGCGGCTTTATCAGGTCATCTGGCTGCCGTTCCTCTTCATTCCGCTGTCGACCGTGCAGTTCATCGGCATTCCGCCGGAAGAGAACAACAACGCATCCGCGCTCATTAACATGATGCGCAATCTCGGCGGCAGCTTCGGCGTGTCGCTCGTGACGACGCAACTGGCGTGGCGCGATCAGTTTCATCATGCACGGCTCGCCGAGCACATCACGCCGTATAACGGCTTCGTGAATGCGCTCGGCTCCATCGCCGGACGGGTCGAGCAACAGGCGTCCGTCATGAGTTATCTCGACGTGTTCATCATGCTCGGCGTCATATCCCTCGTGCTGTGTCCCGTCTGTATCTTGTTGCCGAAGCTGCCGAAGGGGGCACAAGTCAATGCGCATTGATTATCGATGGATTCCGTTTGTCGCTTTCCTGTCGGCCTGCACGGTCGGCCCGAATTTTCAGCGTCCTGCATTGCAGACACCGGCGCCGTGGCCCGAAACGCAGTCCACGAGCGAGGCTAACCGGTCGGTCGCGGTGCCCGAACCTGTCGATCCGCAATGGTGGAACAGCTTCGGCGATCCCGTACTGACCGAGCTCGTCACGCGCGCGATGGACAGCAATCTCGACATCAAGGTCGCGGCGGCGCGGCTCCTGGAGTCGCGTGCGCAGCTTGGCCAGACGAAGGCCGACGAGCTTCCGACGCTGAACGGCAACGCTTCCTACACGCGCGAGCTGCAGAGCGCCGATGGCGTCATCGGCTTGCTGGGCGGCGGCGGGTCATCGGCCACGGATACGAACGGGCTCGGCGGACGGCAAGGCGGTGTTCCGACGTCGAGCGCGGCGCAAAACGCACTGCCGCCGTTCAATTTGTATCAGTATGGTTTCGATGCATCGTGGGAACTCGACCTCTGGGGCCGCGTGCGACGCACGACGGAAAGCGCGAGCGCCACGGTCGAAGCGCAGAACGAGGCGCGGCACGATGCGATCGTCTCGACCGCCGCCGAAGTCGCGCGCGATTATCTGAATCTGCGTGGGACGCAGGAAAAGCTGCGTATTACGCGAGAGAATCTGGCGTTTGCAGAGCGTACCGTGCAACTCACGGAGGAGCGCGCGAAGCATGGACTCGCTACCGATCTCGATGTCGCCAATGCGCAGAGCCAGGCCGAATCGAATGCCGCGGATATTCCGCAGGAAGAGCAGCAGGAAGCGAAGCTGATCAATGCCATCGGCGTGCTGCTTGGCGAGTATCCGCAAGCGCTTGCGGCGAAGCTGTCGCCGCCATCCGCCGTGCCGATGGCGCCGCCGCGCGTGCCGGTCGGGCTTTCATCGGAACTGGCGCATCGGCGGCCGGATATCCGCGAGGCGGAGGCGCAGCTTCATGCGGCAACGGCGAGCATCGGCGCGGCGAAGGCGGACTTCTTCCCCAAGATCACGCTGTCGGGAAGCGTCGCCATTCAGGCCACGCAATTCACGAATCTCGGTAGTTGGGGCGCGCGCAGCTACAGTGCGGGGCCGAGTCTTTCGCTTCCCATCTTCGAGGGTGGCCGCTTGCGTGCGACGCTCGCGTTGCGGGAAGCCCAGCAACAGGAAGCGGCGATCACGTACCGCAAGACCGTGCTGTCGGCATTCCAGGAAGTGGATGACGCGCTGACGGGATTCGCCGCCGAACAGCGCCGCCGCGATCGCCTGGAGGCAAGCGTGCAAGCGTCCAAACGCGCGCTCGACATTGCAAACAAGCGCTACATTCGTGGCCTGTCGAACTACCTCGACGTGTTGACGGCACAAAAGGCGTTGCTCACCGCCGAGCAGCAATGGGTCGACAGCACCGCGACGGTATCGACGAATCTCGTCGCGTTGTACAAGGCGCTCGGCGGCGGCTGGGATACGCAAGACGGCGCGTATGCGGCGCTTCCCGCCAAGCAGAAATAAGGCGCACAAGCGCGCGTTCGCGATGCCTCGATGACGGCTTGCGCGAGAACGAGGCTACACTCAGGCTTTTCCAAGCCGGAACGCGCTGTGCCCAAAGTGTCCACGATTCGCGAAGTGGCGGAACATGCCAAGGTCTCGAAGGCGACCGTATCGCGCTACCTGAACGGCAGCCTCGCGTTGCCGCCGGACACAGCCGAACGCATCGACGCCGCCATCGCGGCGTTGAAGTACCGGCAAAACAGCCTTGCTCGGCGCCTGAGCCTCGGCAGCAGCGAGACTATCGGCTTGGCCATGCCGGACGTGGCGAATCCTTTCTTCGCGGAGATCGCCGACGAAGTCGAGCTGGCCGCTTCCGAGCATGGCTACGGTCTGTCCTTGTGCATCACGCGCAACCAGTTCGCTCGCGAATCGCTGTATGTCGGCTGGCTCGACATTCAGCATCTCGATGGCCTGATCCTCGTCTCCAACCGTCCCGACGACGGCACGCTGCGCACGCTCATCGGCACGCGCGGCAATATCGTCGTGATCGATGAAGACGTGCCGGGCGCGGACGTGCCCAAAGTGCTCGTCGATAACGTGCAGGGCGGCTATCTCGCCACGCAGCATCTGATCGAGGCGGGGCATCGGCGCATTGCTCATATCAGCGGCCCGCTCGGTCTTTTTACCGTGCAGGAGCGTTGCGAAGGGTATCGACGGGCGTTGGCGCAGGCGAATATCGAATTCGATGAAACGCTCGTTTGTTTCGGCTCGTACGAGCGCGAGTTCGGCGCGACGGCGCTCGGCCGTCTGCTTGCGCTGCCGTCGCCGCCCACGGCGATTTTCGCGGCGAGCGATTACCTCGCGGTCGGCCTGCTCGAAGCGCTGCGCGATCGACGCATCGACGTGCCGCGCGATATGTCGATCGTCGGCTTTGACGACATGGAGTTTGCGAGCCTGCTGATGCCGCCCATCACGACGCTTCGGCAGTCCGCGCGCGATCTCGGCCGCACGGGCGTCGAGTTGCTGCTTGCGCGTCTCTCGGGCGGCGGACCGTCCACCGTGCGGCGGCTGCCCGTGAGTCTGATCGAACGCGCGTCCGTCGCGCCGCCACGTTCGCGCTGAACTCGGCGTCAACGCCCCTCCACGCAAATTCTAATTTTGACCGGTTGACACGAAAGGGGCGTCGGCCGTAGCCTAAGTAAACCGGTTTACAAAGCGGCGCGTTTTCATCCGCGCCCTCTGAAGTTTCAACCATGCCAGGACCAGCCGACGAGTCGCTCGTTCTGCGCCTTTGCGATGGAGGAGCTGTGATGAACGCCATGCTGTCACGCCGGATCATGTCCGCGGTCGCCGTGATGTCCGCCGGATCGCTGATTGCACTATCGGGCGGCGCGCACGCCGCCGACAAGAAGAAAATCGCGCTGGTCCAGATCAATCAGGAAGCGCTCTTCTTCACCCAGATGGATGACGGCGCGCAAAAGGCCGCGAAGGCCGCGGGTGCGGACCTCGCCATCTTCAATTCGAACAATGACCCGAACGCGCAGAACAACGCCATCGAGACATACATCCAGCAGAAGGTGGATGCGCTTCTCGTGGTCGCCATCGACGTAAATGGGATCAAGCCGGCGATTGCCGAAGCAAAGAAGGCCGGCATTCCGGTCGTCACCATCGACGCTATCGTGAACGGCGATAACGACGTGCAAGTCGGTGTCGACAATCTCAAGGTCGGCAAGGACATCGGCACCTACACGGCCGATTACGTCAAGAAGTCGCTTGGCGGCAAGGCAAGCGTGGGCGTGGTCGGCGCGCTGAATTCGTACATTCAGAACGTGCGTCTGGACGGCTTCAAGGCCGGTCTCGCGGGCGCGCCCAATGCGAAGATCGTGTCCACGGTCGATGGCCAGAACGTGCAGGATCAGGCGCAGACGGCCGCCGAAAATCTCATCTCCGGCAACCCGAACATGCAGGTCGTTTATGCAACCGGCGAACCGGCCTTGATCGGTCTCGTGGCCGCCGTGTCGGCGCAAAGCGCGACGGATCGCGTCAAGATTTTCGGCTGGGACTTGAGCGCGCAGGCCATCAAGGGCATCGATCAGGGCTTTGTCGTGGCCGTGGTGCAGCAGGACCCGGAAGGCGAAGGCAAGGCGGCCGTCAACGCCGCGCTCAAGCTGATCGCGAAGCAACCGGTCGAGAAGAACATCTCCGTTCCGGTGACCATCGTCACCAAGGCGAACGTGGCGAAGTATCGCAGCGTGTTCAAGTAGGCCGCGTCCAAACCGGGAGAGCCTCATGTCGAGTGTGGACACAGGCGCGCCGCTGCGTGTGCGGATGCGCGGCATCACCAAGCAATACGGCGCGATACAGTCGCTGCGCGGCGTAAATCTCGATGTCGCGCCGGGCGAAGTGCTGGGCCTCGTCGGTGACAACGGCGCGGGTAAATCGACGCTGTCGAAAGTGCTGTCGGGTGCGGTCGTGCCCGACAGCGGATCGATCGAGATCGACGGCAAGACGGTCCATTTCGACAATCCGGGCGATGCCCGCACGCATCGCATCGAGATGGTCTACCAGGACCTGTCCTTGTGCGATACGGTCGATGTCGCGGGCAATCTGTTTCTCGGCCGCGAGCCCATGCGCCGCGTGCTCGGCATGCCGATTCTCGATCACGCGAAGATGCATCGCGATGCACGTTCCATGCTGGACGGGCTCGGCATCCGCATTCCGGACACGAAACTCGACGTGGAAAATCTGTCGGGCGGACAGCGTCAAGCCATCGCCATTTCGCGCGCGGTTTCGTTCGATCCGAAAGTGCTCATCATGGACGAGCCGACTGCCGCGCTCGCCGTCGCGGAGGTCGAAGCGGTGCTCGATGTCGTGCGAACCGTAAGCGCGCGCGGCGTCAGCGTGATTCTCATCAGTCATCGGCTACAGGACCTGTTTCTGGTCTGCGACCGCATCACGGTGATGTACGAAGGCACCGCCATCGCGGACCGGCCTATCGGCGAGACGAATCTGCAGGAGATCGTCGATCTGATCGTCGGGCACAAATTCAACGCGCGCTCCGCGCGTCCACACGCCGAACATTGATCATGGGTACCACCGTGTCCTCCGAATCTTCCGCACGGCGCGCGCTTTCGCTGTCGCACCGGCTGGGCCATCGTGCAGGCGTCGCGAGCATCGCGGCCTTCTTCGCGATCTGCGTCGTGGCGTTCAGCATCGCCACCGACACTTTTCTCACCACCGGCAATCTCCTGAACGTGCTGCGTCAGAGTGCGCCGTTGCTGATCGTCGCCACGACGATGACGCTTGTCATCACCACCGCGGGCATCGACCTTTCGGTGGGCTCGACGCTCGCGTTCGTCGGCGCGCTCGCGGCCATCGCGTTGCACGCGGGCATGCCGGATACGCTCGTTCTGATCGGCGGCCTCGTGCTCGGCGGGGTCATCGGGCTCGCGAACGGCTACTTCATCGCGATCGCGGGCATGCCCGCGTTCATCGTCACGCTTGGCACGTTGTCGATCGTGCGCGGTGCGGCGCTTCTCATCACGCAAGGCTATTCCGTGCCCGTGGATGGCAACGGCTGGTTCGTCGCGCTCGGCCGCGAGTGGTTCCTGGGACTTCCGCTGCCCGCCGTGATCGCGGTGGCCGTGATGCTCGCCGGATGGGTCGTGCTGCGTCATACGCGCTTCGGGCGCTACATCATCGGGATCGGCACGAACGCGGAAGGCGTGCGGCGCGCGGGCGTCGATACACGCGGCGTCATCATCAAGGTGTATGTGCTGAGCGGCATCGCGGCGGGGCTCGCCGGGCTCATTACGACCGCGCGGCTCGGGAGCGGTTCGTCGAATCAGGGCGTCGGCTTCGAGCTCGCGGTGATCGCGGCGGTCGTGCTCGGCAGCACCAATCTGTTCGGCGGCCGCGGCACCATTCTGGGCACGCTCCTCGGCGCGCTGACCATTGCCGTGCTCGGCAACGGGCTGATTCTGGTTCACGTGTCGCCGTTCTATACGCAGATCATCCAGGGGGCCATCATGCTGTTCGCGATCTGGCTGAACACGCGCATCTTTTCCGCCCGGCGTGGAAAGAAGGGCTGAACATGATGTCGACGAAACCCGTATTCGGTCATCCGGCGACGCTGCCCATAGGTGTCGGCAGCGGCCACGTGATGACGGTGCTCGGTCCGCTACCGGTCGAGCAAATGGGCATCACGCTGATGCACGAGCATATTCTCGTCGATGCCTCCGGCAAATGGGTCGCGCCCGCCTGTTGCGGCGAGCGGCATATCGGCGAGCAGAAGGTGCATGTCGGCATTTTGGGCGCGCTGCGCATGAATCCGCTCATGAACCGCGACAACTGCCAGCTATTCGATGTCGATGCCGCCACCGAGGAACTGATGAAGTTCCGCGAATTGGGTGGCCAGACGGTGGTCGATCCGACCAACCTCGGCATTGGCCGCGATCCGCTCGCGCTGCAGCGCATTTCGCGGCGCACGGGGCTCAACATCGTCATGTCGACGGGCTTTTATCTGGAGCCTTCGCATCCGGCGTACGTGCGCGAGCGTTCCATCGACGAACTCGCCGCGCAGATGATCTTCGACGTGGGCGGCGCCGAGCGCAAGCCAGATGTGATCGCGGGGCTCATCGGCGAAATCGGCGTGTCGGCGGCGTTCACGGCGGAAGAAGAGAAGTCGCTGCGCGCGGCGGCTCGCGCGAGCGCCGCCACGCGCGTGCCGCTTTCGGTGCATCTGCCGGGATGGGTGCGGCATGGACATCGCGTGCTCGATATCGTCGAGCGCGAGGGCGCCGATCTCGCGCATACGGTGCTTTGTCACATGAACCCGAGCCACGCGGATATCGAGTATCAGCATTCCATCGCGCGGCGCGGTGCGTGGCTCGAATACGACATGATCGGCATGGACTACTACTACGCCGACGAAGACGCGCAATCGCCGTCCGATGAAGAGAACGCGCGCGCTATCCGCGCGCTCATCGATGCGGGGTTCATCGGCAATCTGCTGCTCTCGCAGGACGTGTTCCTCAAGATGATGCTCACGCGTTACGGCGGCTTCGGCTACGGCTATATCCTCGAACACTTCGTGCCGAGACTCAGACGCCACGGCGTGAGCGACGCGCAGATCGAAACCATGCTCGTGACCAATCCCGCTCGCGTGTTCTCGGCGGCGGCATCTGGCGTGACGAGCCGTCGCGTTCAAGGAGATTGAGAATGACGAAGAAAGTCCTGCTCGCCGGAGAGTCGTGGACCAGCACGGCAACCCATGTGAAGGGTTTCGATCTGTTCGCGTCGGTGACGTATCACACCGGCTCCGAGCAGTTTCTCGCGCTCTTCAAGGACAGCGCCGGGTACGCGGTCACGCACATGCCGAGTCACGACGCGCAGACGCGATTTCCCACGACGCTCGAAGGGCTCGAGGAGTATGACGCGATCATTCTTTCCGACATCGGCGCGAATACGCTCTTGCTGCATCCGGATACGTGGGTGCATAGCAAGCGCACGCCGAACCGCCTGAAGTTGTTGCGCGAGTATGTGGAGGCAGGCGGCGGTCTCATGATGATCGGTGGCTATCTGAGCTTTCAGGGCATCAACGGCAGTGCGCGCTTTCGCAATACGCCCGTCGAGGACGTGCTGCCCGTGAAGTGCCTCGCGTGGGATGACCGCGTTGAAGTGCCCGAGGGGTTCACGCCGAGTATCGTCGCGCGGCATCCGGTGATAGAGGGCCTCGGCATGCAATGGCCGCATCTGCTCGGCTACAACGAAGTCGAGTTGAAGCCAGGTGCGACGCTCATCGCAACCGTGCCGGACACGGGCCATCCGTTGCTCGTGGCGGGGCAGTATGGCGAGGGCCGCACGCTTGCTTGGACAAGCGACATGTCCGTGCACTGGCTGCCGCCCGAGTTCTCCGCGTGGGACGGTTATGGACGGCTTTGGCGGCAGTGTCTCGACTGGCTGACCGAGGCGCGCGCGGCATGATGTATTTCGGTATCGCCGACCTCGATCTCGATCTCGACCTCGCGCGCGCGGCATGCGCGGCTTGCCGCGATGCTTGCCCGCGTGAGGCGCTCGGCTCGTATCTAGCAATGTTCGGCTACCGGATGGCACCATCATGAGCAGCGCGCGCGTCTGCGTGATCGGCAACGCGGCGATGGACATGACGCTCCGCGTGGCTTCGTTGCCGAAGCCCGGCGAGACGTCGATTGCGCTTGGCAGCACGCTGGACTTCGGCGGCAAGGGCGCGAATCAGGCGGTGATCGCTGCACGCGCGGGCGCGCAGGTGACGTTGCTTGCGGCTGTCGGACGCGACGCCGACGGCGCGCGCATCGTCGCCATGCTCGGTGAGGAAGGCATCGATACGCGGCACGTTGACCATCTCGATTGCACGACGGACCTTTCCATTGTCACCGTCGATGCTGCCGGTGAAAACACCATCGTCACGCGCAACGAAGCCGCCAGCGGCTACGCACCGGATGCCGCGTTGCTGGACGCCGTGAGCGCGCCGGGCGACTGGATCGTGCTGCAAGGCAATCTGGCGCGCACGGTGACGGCGACGTGGTTGCGCGCGGCGCGTCGCGGCGGGCGGCATACGCTTCTGAATCCGGGACCGGTGCAATTCGAGGTCAACGCGCTGCTGCCCGATGTCGATGTGCTCGTCGTCAACAGCGTCGAGGCCGAAATGCTGTCGGGCGACGCCGATGCACGCCGCGCGGCGCTCGCACTGCACGCGGCAGGCGCGACCGACGTGCTGGTCACGCTCGGCGCGGGCGGCGTCGTCTGGTGCGGCGCGCACGGCGGCATCGAGCAGATGCCCGCATCTGAAGTCATTGCCGTGGACACGGTCGGCGCAGGCGATGCACTCTGCGGCATGCTCGCGGCTGGGCTCGCGCACGGCCATCGTCTGCGCAACATCCTGCCTCGCGCAATGGCCGTTGCCGCCTATGTGGTCGGCCGGCACGGCACGCAGGCGAGTTTTCCGGATCGTGCGCGCATGCTCGAACTCGCGCGCTTCATCTGACCGATACTTCGACAGGATTCTCATGGACACCGGACACGAGGTTGGACGCGGACGCACCGACAGCATCGCGCATATTTTCGGCCGCCCGCGCGGCGTGGTCATAGGCGTGATTCACTGCCCGGCGTTTCCCGGCGCGCCGCGCTACGACGGAGGCACGAGCGAGGCGCTATACGAAACCGCTCTTGCCGATGCCCGCGCGTATGCAGCAGGCGGCGTCGATGGTCTCATCGTCGAAAATCATGGCGACGTGCCGTTCGCAAAACCGGATGACATCGGACCGGAAACATCGGCGTTCATGGCCGTGAGCGCGGACCGGATTGCGCGCGAGACGGGCCTGCCTATCGGCATCAACGTGCTTGCCAACGCTTCGGTGCCGGCGCTTGCCATCGCGGCCGCGAGCAATGCCGCGTTCGTGCGCGTCAATCAGTGGGCGAATGCTTATGTGGCCAACGAAGGCATCATCGAAGGCGAGGCGGCGCGGGCCTTGCGATATCGTGCGCGGTTGCGCGCGGAAGGCATCCGCGTGTTTGCGGACGCGCACGTGAAGCACGGCGCGCATGCAATCGTCGCGGATCGTGCGCTCGAGGAACTCGTGCGCGATGTCGAATTCTTCGATGCCGATGCGATCATCGCCACCGGCCAGCGCACGGGCGATGTCGCGAGCCTTGATTATCTTCGGCAGATTCGCGCCGCGACCAGGCTTCCGCTTTTGGTGGGCAGCGGCTGCACGGAAACCAACGTCGCGGAGATTTTGTCGGTCGTGGATGCGGTGATCGTCGCGAGTTCGCTGAAGGTGGGCGGCGTGTGGTGGAATCCCGTCGATGAAGACAAGGTGCGGCGGTTCGTGCACGCGGCGCGAGGAGGTTAGGACGAGCGGTAGACTTCTCCTCGTGTGCAACCGTCTTCCGGGAGAGTGAATTTGAACCAAGACAAAGAGGTCGAGCCGCTCTCGAGGCGCTTCGGGTTTCTCATCGAACTGGACAAGCTGAAATCGGTTATGCGGCAGTCGCCGCTCATCGACCGCAGCCGCAGGGAGAATTCGGCGGAGCACTCGTGGCATCTGGCCATGTTCGCGCTGGTGCTTTCGGATTGCGCGAAGGAGGTCGACAGTTTTCATGTCATCAAACTGCTGCTCGTGCATGACATCGTCGAGATCGATGCTGGCGATCATCCGCTGCACGCGCCAGGCGCGGATTCCGCGTCGATCGAGCAATCGGAGCAACGGGCCGCGGAGCGAATCTTCGGGTTATTGCCCGACGATCAAGGGCGCGAACTGCGCAAACTATGGATGGAATTCGAGGCGGCTGAGACACCGGAGGCGATCTTCGCCAAATCGCTCGATCGGCTGCAGCCGTTGCTGATCAATACCTTGACTGGCGGAGGCACGTGGACGGAGAACGGCGTGAACGAGCAACAGGTCGTGGAGCGGTACGGGCCTGTGATTGCACGCGGATCGCCGCAGTTGTGGGAAGCGGCGCGTGAGCTTGTCGGCGCGCACTTTTCCGGTGATGTCGCTCGCGGGAGAGACGACTGATGCCGTGGCGAATGGCGTTGAATGACGGCGAGATGCATCCGCAGTGTCGTAGTTGACGATGATCGCCACCTTGGTTGAGGCGACCCGTTTTGCTAGGGTCGCTCACCGCCATGTTCAACGCGTGCCCGATGCATGTCCCTGACGAGCCGAAGCTAACCGTGCCATCGGCGAGCGGATTTGACAAGCCCGCTCGCCGATTCCGCATCCAGGAAAACCATCAATCGTTCAAGCCGCGTTCGTCGCCCGTCGATCCGCATCGCTCGTCTTGCGTGTTTCATGGCCGTGCCGCAACCGCACACTGCACATTGCCGCGACAATCAGCGCGACAGCAAGACACACCAGCCCGTTCATCGCCTTGCCGGTCGATTGCTCGATGATCCCCATGACCGTGGGCCCGACGAAGCCGCCGAGCAACCCGCACGTGTTGACGAGCCCGAGTCCGCCCGCAAGCGCGCTGCCTGAAAGCCGCGAAGACGGGAACGTGAAGATGATCGACTGAACCACGAAGAACATCGAAGCGGACACGCACACGCCGAGAAAGCCGATGACGGGCGTCGAATAGGCGGCGACCAGCATGCCCGCGGCCATGATCAGCAGGCCGCCCACGAGCATGCGGCGGCTGCGCGATGAATTGCTCGCGAAGCGCGGCAAAAGGGCGGCGCCGAGTGCGGCGGCGACCCACGGGGTGGACGTCAGCACGCCGACGACGAATGGCGAGAAGTGCCCCGAAGATCCGATAATGCCCGGCAAAAAGAAGATGACCGTATAGATGGTCAACTGATGGCAAAAGTAGACGAAGATCGAGAGCCAAATCTGTCTGTTCGCCAGCGCCGCGCGAAACGTATGACCGCCGTGACCCGTACCGATGGCTTCCTGTTCGGCGGCAAGACGTCGCTCCAGCGCCAGCGCTTCATCGCGCGGTAACCACGAAGCGCGCGTCGGCCGGTCGGGCAACATCTTCCACACGACGATCGCGAGCAGCACGGCAGGCGCGCCTTCGACCATGAACAGCCATTGCCAGCCGTGAAAACCGAGCACGCCATCCATTTCCAGCAGCGCACCCCCAAGCGGGCCGCCGACGATGTTGGCCACGCACACGCCGAGCAGGAAGTAGCCGGTGGCGCGCGCGCGATCCTCGCGTCCGAACCAGTAAGTCAGATACAGCATCACGCCGGGAAAGAGTCCCGCTTCGGCCACGCCGAGCAGAAGACGCATCACATAGAACGAGGTCTCGCCGCGCACGAAGGCCATCGCCACCGAGAGCACGCCCCATGTCACCATGATGCGCGTGATCCAGAAGCGCGCGCCGACACGATGCATCACGAGATTGCTCGGAATCTCGAAAGCGGCATACGTCAGAAAGAACAGCCCCGCGCCTAGCCCATAGGCGGCGGATGACAGGCCAAGATCGATGCTCATCGTATGCTTGGCAAGCGCGATGTTGGTGCGATCCAGAAAGCTGATCACATACGAGATCACGAGCAGCGGCATGAGCTTGCGAAACAGCAGCGCGTTCAGCGACGCATGGGGTGACGCATGTGTTGAGTTACGCGAAGAACTGGGCGTGGACATGATGACTCCCGGCGTCAGGACGGATTGGAAGAGCAGGGCGCGCATGGACGGCGAGGTGAAGCGTCGCGGCGAGATAGACAGGCTTTCATGACTTGTCTCCGTGTATCTTTTCGTTGTCATGGCGCGGACGTCGCTTGGCGCGCGTCCGCTTGCTTCGGTGCGGTCTTCAGAAGTTCACGTTGTCGTGGCCCTTGAGCGCGAGCATCTGACGCGCTTCGGCGGGCGTCGCGATGTCGAGCGACAAGCCTTCGATCACCTGGCGAATCTGGCGCACTTGCTGCGCGCTCGATTCGGCAAGCTGGCCAGGACCGATCCACAGCGAATCCTCAAGGCCAACGCGCACGTTCGCTCCTTGCGCCGCGCCGATGGACGCGAGCGGAATCTGATTGCGCCCCGCGCCGAGAATGGACCACACATAATCCGAACCGAAAAGGCGATCGGCGGTTCGCTTCATATGCGCCAGATCTTCCGGGTGCGCGCCTATGCCGCCCAGCAGTCCGAACACGGTCTGCACGAAGAACGGCCCTTTCACTAGCCCGCGATCGACGAAATGCGCGAGGTTGTAGAGATGCGAGGTGTCATAGCACTCGAACTCGAAGCGCGTGCCGTTCGCCGTGCACGAACTCAGGATGTACTCGATATCCGCGAAGGTGTTCTTGAACACGAGATCGCGACTCTTCTCCAGATGCTGACGTTCCCAGTCGTGCTTCAGGTCCTTGAAACGGTCGAGCATCGGATACAGCCCGAAGTTCATCGATCCCATGTTGAGCGATGCCACTTCCGGCTGAAAATGATGCGCGGGCTTGAGGCGCTCGGCGACCGTCATATGCGGACTGCCGCCCGTCGTGAGATTGATGACCGCGTTCGTTTCCGCCTTGATGCGCGGTAAAAAGCGTTCGAAAACCGCAGGGTCTTGCGTCGGCCGCCCGTCTTCGGGATCGCGCGCGTGCAAATGAAGAATCGATGCGCCTTCGCGTGCGGCGGCGAGTGCGGCATCGGCGATCTGATCCGGCGTGACCGGCAGATACGGCGACATGGAAGGCGTGTGGATGGCGCCCGTCGGCGCACAGGTGATGATGACTTTGCGTTTGCTTGCCATGGTGTTCGATCTCCTCTCGTACTTGTTTGAAGCGATATTCAGAGCGTTTCGACGTTGCCGCAGACGGACAGCGCCTGACCGGAAATCGCGCTGCCAGCTGGCGAGCTCAAGAACAGCACGCTGGCGGCGATCTCCTCTTGCGTCACCATGCGGCGCAGCGAAATTTTCTCCAGATAACGCGCTTCCATTTCCTGATAGCTGATGTTCAGTTGCTTCGCGCGCGCGGCGATCACGCCTTCCATGCGCGGCCCCTTGACGATGCCCGGCTGCACCGCATTCACGCGAATGTTGTCCGCGCCGAGTTCAATGGCGAGACTCTTCGCGAGGCCCACGATCGCCCATTTGGTCGCGGAATAGGGCGTGCGGAATCCATAGCCGAGACGTCCTGCGACCGACGACATGAAAACGATCACGCCGCCGCCATTTGCTTCGCGCAGCATCGGCACGGCCTGGCTCGAAAAGTAGTAATGGCTATTCAGATTGATGTCGATGGTGCGTTCCCAGTCGTCCGACTCGATCTCGTCGATGCCGCCCGTCGGTCCCGCGATGCCCGCGTTGTTGATCAACACATCGAGGCCGCCGAGTTCGCGCTTCACGTCGTCGAACACGCGCGCGACGTCGGCTTTATTCGATACGTCGGCGCGAGTACCGGTGATCGACGGCGATTCGGTCGCATGAGTCGATAGGGCATCGATGGCTTTGGCGTCGACATCGCATACATGCACGCGCGCGCCCGTGGACACGAACGCCTGCGCGATCGTCAAACCGATGCCCGACGCGCCGCCAGTAATCAGCACGCGCAATCCGGCGGGCGGGGCGAGCAGTTTGAGGTAATCCATGTGGTTGACTCCTGTAGGACGGTTGTTATTTGGTCAGCTTTTCGAAGCGTGGGCGATGGTGATAGGCGTGTGCTGTTCTTGCTCGCATGGCCCATTTCGCGCTTTTGCATCTCGCGCATGTTGATACGTCGGTCCGCGCCACGGGCATCGGCAAGAGAGTCGAAGTTATTCCGTGATCTGTGATCACAGTGTGTGTTCGTTGCTGATTTGTGTCAATCCGGTTTGCCTAGGGGATAACCCTTCTGCAAAGTAATCGCCTAGGCGGATTTATGAAATAGGCGTTTAATAAAGCAGCGAGCTCCGCTATTCTCACGTCATCGACAGTTGCGGCGCGCGCGAGACGAGCGGGTTGAATCGCTCGTTTCGAGGACGTGCCCTGCTGAAGAACCGCTTCTGCTTACAACAATCAACCCCGAACCGCAGTCATGACGCAGGGATCGCCGTCTCCCGCAGCACCCGTCCCGCATCCGCCGTTGCAGGGCGGCCAGCTCGTGATTGCCACCATCGTGGTGGCGCTTGCGACCTTCATGACCGTTCTCGATACGTCGATTGCGAACGTCGCCGTGCCGAATCTCTCGGGAAACCTCGGCGTATCGGTCGACGAGGGAACGTGGGTCATCACGATCTTCGCGGCCGCGAATGCCGTATCCATTCCATTGACGGGCTGGCTTACGCAGCAGATCGGCCAGATCCGCCTGTTCGTCGGCGCGATTCTGATGTTCGTGTTCGCTTCGTGGCTTTGCGGCATCGCGCCTGACCTGCCTTTCCTGCTGGGCGCGCGGATCTTGCAAGGCCTCGTGGCCGGGCCGCTCATTCCCTTGTCCCAGGCCGTGCTGCTGAGTTCTTATCCGAAGGCGCGCGCCAACATGGCGCTGGCGCTTTGGGCGATGACCGCCACGGTCGGTCCGATCGCAGGACCGGTGCTAGGCGGCTGGATCACCGACAACTACAGCTGGTCGTGGATCTTCTACGTGAACATTCCGGTCGGCTTCATTGCGGCGGGCGCCACGTGGATCATCTATCGCAAGCGCGAGACGCCGACGAAGAAACTGCCCATCGATACGGTCGGCCTTGCGTTGCTCGTGGTGTGGGTGGGCTCGCTTCAGGTGATGCTCGACAAGGGCAGGGACCTCGACTGGTTCGCATCGCCCTTCATCGTTGCGCTGGGGCTCATCGCCCTCGTCAGCTTCGCGTTCTTTCTCGTGTGGGAGTTGACGGAGGCGCATCCGGTCGTCGACCTGAGGCTCTTCGCATTGCGCAATTTCAGCAGCGGCACCATAGCCATTTCCGTTTCCTACGCGCTCTACTTCGGCAACCTCGTTCTGCTGCCGCAATGGATGCAGGAGTATCTCGGCTATCGCGCTTATGACGCCGGCCTCGTCACCGCGCCGGTGGGCATTTTCACGGTATTGCTTTCGCCTTTTATCGGGCGACTTTTACAGTTATTCGATGCCCGCGTTCTCGTGACGGTCGCGTTCATGGGACTGTCCGGTGTGTTCTTCATGCGCACGCAGTATCTGAGTACGGTCGATGCTTGGCATCTCGTCATACCGACCTTGCTGCAAGGTATTCCGACCGTGCTCTGGTTCGTGCCCCTCGTGTCGATCATTCTTTCCGGCTTGCCGCCCGAACGGATTCCCGCAGCGGCGGGGTTGTCGAATTTCGCGCGCATTTTCTGCGGAGCGGTGGGCACGTCGATCGCGGGCACCGTATGGAATCATCGGACGGTCGTACATCACGTGCGGCTGACCGAACAGGCGAGCGTCGACAATCCGATTTTCAATCAGACCATCGCGGCATTGCAGTCGCAGCTTCATATCGATGTGGGTGCGGCTTACGCATCGTTCGAGTTGATGGTGGCGAATCAGGCTGCCGTCATGGGGCTCGACGATTTCTTCTATGCGTCCACGTTCATTTTCATTTTGATCATTCCGCTTATCTGGATTACGCGGCCGGTGAAGGGTGGGGATTCGGCGGAGGCGGCTGGGGCGCATTGAGGCCAGGGAACAGGCATGCCTGCGGCGCGCGGTCGGGGTTCTAGTACGTCACGAACGCTTCCTGCAACGCGTGCGTGGTTCTCGTTCCCGTGAGCGCCACCATCATCAGGATTCGCGCCTTATGCGGGACCTGATCGTCCGCCGCGATCCATCCATAGCGATCGTCCGGCTGTGCGGCATTGCGGATGACGATGCCGCTGCCCGTGCGCGACGCACGCACGATATGAATGTGTCTCGCGCGCGCTTTCACGAGCGAATCGATCAACTCGTGCGCCACGTTGCCGTTGCCCGTCCCGGCGTACACGATCGCATCCACGTCGGAGCACGCCATGTGTTCGACCACCGTTCGGTTGATGCCGCCATGCGCGTAGACGATAGCGACCTCGGGCAAGGTTTGGATGGTGTCGATGCTCCATTCGCTTTCCACCGTATGCCGCCGCGCCACCAGCCGATAAAAACGCGCGCGTCCCTCGACCACGTAGCCTAGCGGACCGAAGGTCGAACGAAACGCTTCCTGCTTGAAAGTGCTGGTCTTCACGACGTCGCGCGCCGAGTGAATCTCGTCGTTCGAAACGACGAGCGTACCCTTGCCGCGCGATGCCGCGCTCGATGCCACCACGATCGCGTTGTACAGGTTGAGCGGTCCGTCGGCACTGAGCGCAGACGCCGGGCGCATTGCGCCGACCACGACGACGGGCTTCGCACTCGGCACCACCAGGTGCAGAAAGTATGCCGTCTCGTCGATGGTATCGGTGCCGTGCGTCACCACGACGCCGTCGATGTCGTCCCGCTTGAGAAGCGCGCGAACATGCCGCGCGAGCCCGAGCAGCTCCTCATTGCCAAAGTTTTCAGAGCCGGTCTGGAAGAGCTGGGCCGTTTGGATATCGGCGAGATCGCGCGCGCCGGGCAACGCGTCGAGCAAATCATCCACCGTTTCGACAGAGCAGTCGTAGGTCGCGGTATGCGCGGCCGACGCACCGCGTCCCGCGATGGTGCCGCCCGTGCCGACAATGACGACGCGCGCATTCATGATGCAGCACGCGGCGAGAAGGGGGTGTCGTCGAGCGAAGGTTCGCGCCCGGCCATCCGTTGCGCGAGCACGTGCGCCGAGCCCATGGCGAGCGTGAAGCCAAGCGCGCCATGACCGACGTTGAGCCAGAGATTCCGGTATTTGGACTCTCCGATGATCGGCGTCCCGCGCGGGGTGGCCGGCCGCAAGCCCGCCCACGCGGCTGCCGCGTCATAATCGCCCGCGTGCGGAAAGACGGCCTGCGCTTCGCGCCGCAGCGTCGCGAGCCGGGTCACATCGATCGCACTCGAATGCCCCACGATGTCCGCCATGCCCGCCACGCGCAGACGGTCGCCCAATCGGGCGTACACCACCTTGCGGTCGAAGTCCGTCACGCTCGTCGCGGGCGCAGCCTTTCCCGCGACTGCATCGAGCGTCAGGCTGTAACCCTTGAGCGGATAGACTGGCACTCGCACGCCAATCGTGCGCAGTAAGGCCGCGCTGTCGCAACCCGACGCCACGACGACATGTTCCGCGTCCAACCTGCGGCTTCCGGCAATTGCCCGGACCTCGCCTTTGTTCGACACGGACAGCGAACGCACGGCCGTACCCAGCTCGAACGCCACGCCTCGTTCGCGCAACAAGCTTTCGAGTCCCACGCAGAAGCGGTGACAGTCGCCTGCCTCTTCGCCCGGCGTATGGATGCCGCCGACGAATCGATCTGCCACCTGGGCCAGCGCCGGTTCGAGCGCGACGCAATCGCTCACGCCGAGCGCTTGCTGCTCGCTACCGAGCGTACGCTGGTAGGACAGCAAGGACGCGGCCCGCGACATCGCCATTGCGCTTCGATGCATGACGAGTTTGCCAGCGCGGACGTAGTCGAAGGCAAGCATGGGATGGGCGGCGGTAAATTCGTGCATCAGCGAGCGGCTCAGAAAGGACAGCGCAAGGAGTTGCGCCGTGGTCGGTTCGCTCATCGCCTGAGTACAGGCCCGTGCGAATTGCCAGCACCAGCGCCACTGATTCATGTCGATGGCGGGCGAGACGCGCACCGGGGCGTCGCGACGCATGAGCCAGCCGGGAAGCTTCGCAAGCACGCCAGGACCGGCGAGCGGCGCCACGTAGCTGTAAGAAAGCTGCGCGCCGTTGGCGCGGCTCGCTTCCGCCGCCACCTCCGTGCGCCGGTCGATCACGCTCACTTCGTGGCCGTCCTCGCGCAAGCGGTATGCGGTCGTGAGACCGATCACGCCCGCACCGATCACCAGAATGTTCATGGCTTGCGTCGTCCTTGTGAATGTGCGGCCATTACATCTTGACGACGTCGAGCAACGTTTGATTTCCGCCCACGTAGTGATAGAGCGAGATCATTCCCTGCCTGAGGTCGCCGTGCGCGTCGAATTGCGTCTCGCCGAGTACGCCCTTGAAGTCGGTGTTGGGCATCGCCGCGAGAATCTTGTCCGGCGAGGTGGAATTCGCGCGTTTCATCGCGTCGACGATGATGTACACCGCGTCATACGCGAACGGGGCGTTGAGCTGCACCTTCTGCCCGAAGCGCGCTTCGTAGCGTTGCTCGAACGCGGGGCCATCGGGCATTTTAGCGAGCGGCATGCCGGCGATGGAACACACGACGTTGTCCGCCGCCTCGCCCGCCAGTTGCGACAGCGACGCTGCGCACAGGCCGTCGCCGGCCAGTACCTTCGAGGAGATTGCGAGCTGGCGGGCCTGCTTGGCGAACGGGCCACCTGTCGCATCCATGCCGCCGTACATGATCACGTCGGGATGCTCGCTCTTCACCTTGGTCAGGATCGCGCGGAAGTCCACGGCCTTGTCGGTGGTTGCGTCGTGCGACAGGACGTTCATCCCGTTCGCCTTGGCGCGCTTTTCGAATTCGTTCGCGAGACCCTGACCGTAAGCGGTGGCGTCGTCGACGATGGCGACCGACTTCGCCTTCAGCACTCGGGCTGCATAGTCGGCAAGCGCCGGACCCTGCTGCGCGTCGGTGGCGACCACGCGATACGTCGTGCGAAACCCCTGCTGCGTATAGACCGGATTGGTGGCCGAGGGCGAAATCTGCAGCACGTTGGCATCGCTATAAATTTTCGAGGCCGGAATGGAGGTGCCGGAATTCATGTGCCCGACCACGGCCGCCACCTTGTCGTCCACGAGCTTTTGCGCGACCTGTGTGCCTTGGCGCGGATCGGAGGCGTCGTCCTGCGCATCCAGCGCAAGCGTGATCTTCTGTCCGCCGATCACGAGGCCCTTCTTGTTGATCTCCTCGACGGCAAGCCGTGCGCCGTTCTCGGTGTCCTTGCCGAGGTGCGCATTGGCCCCCGTCAGAGGCGCGACGTGGCCGATCTTCACTACTTCATCGGCGCACGCCTCGACCGGATGCAGGACGACGAACGCACTCCCAAATGCGGCGCAAACCGCCAGATGCAACGCTGCTGACATGACGCACTCCCTGTTTTGAATCGGTTCTTTCCGGCCGTCTTCACCCCGGAACTGACTTCAATGTAACGGCGACGAAATAGGCGACATTGCACGCGCTCGCGGAAAAATAGAACGAATGCGACAAGTCGCACCGATCGCTTTTCGGCGCTCCTATACTGGCGCCGACGACCTCACGGCATTCAAGGAGTGCATGGATGGGAATGGTGAACGCGAAAAAGTCCGATACCGCGGCGCTCGGGCGCGGACTTGTCGAGCGGCTCGATCGCATGGACGGCGTGGATCGCAAGGTATCTGCGCGACGCGCGGGCGCCGAGCTCAGCGTCGGCCTTCTACTTTGGCCGAGCTTTCCGCTGCTTTCGCTCGCCAGTTTTTGCGACTGTCTGCGGCACGCCGCCGATCTCGGCGACCAGAGCCGCCAGTTACGGTGTACGTGGACCTTGCTCGGGCCGACGGACGACACCGTGGAAGCGAGTTGCGGCGTGAGCGTGCCAGTTCGGGCGTATTCCGGGAAGGCGTCGCGATTCGACTACTTCGTGGTGATCGGCGGCTTGCTGCCCAGGCTCGAACATGTCGACGAGCGCTACTGGGACGCGCTGCGCGACGCCGACGCAGCCGGCGTGCCGCTCATCGGCCTGTGCACCGGCAGCTTCGTGCTGGCGAAAGCGGGCTACATGCACGACCGCGTCGCGTGCGTGCACTCCTTTCACTACGACGATTATCAGTCCATGTTTCCTGGCCTGCGCGTGGTCACGAACGCCGACTACGTGATCGACGGCAACCGCATTACGTGCGCGGGCGGCGTGTCGGCCATCGAACTCGCCACGCGGTTGATTTCCGTGCATTGCGGCGCCGACCGCGCGTCGAAGGTCATTCACCAGATGACGGTGAGTCGCAAGAGCGGCACGTCCTTCGTCGAACGCCGCCGTGCGCTCGGCTACCTTGCCGTCGATAGTCTCTTGCTGCGTCACGCGATCGTGCTGATGGAGGAGAATCTCGAAGCCCCGCTGACGATCGCCGCGATTGCCAGGATGACCGGTTCAAACGCGCGGCAACTGGAGCGCGTGTTCATGTCTGAGATGGGCGTGACGCCAAAGGAGTTCTACCGGACGATGCGCTTGCGATACGCCCGCTGGCTACTCTTGAACTCGGCGAAGCGCGTCACCGCGATCGCCTACGAATGTGGCTTCGCGGATTCGGCGCACTTCATTCGCGGCTTTCGCGAAGCGTACGGTGTGACGCCGGGTAAGCTGCGCGCGTCGCTTAGCCGGACGTGAAGTGCGGAGGTCTTTGGGCTTCGCTTACTCTGGCGTGCGCATAGTTGCTGGCTGTGTCTGCTATGAATCGCGCAAAGTTCGGTGTGAGTTATCGCGCGAGATGAACATTTCGATCCAGCCGCCCGTCAGCGTTGCCCGGCCGACGTGCGTGACTTCTAATCGACGACGCAGCCTTGGGAAACGATGAGCCCGGACTTCGTGCAGATGAATGATTCCGGTTGAGGTAGCGAAGTAAGTGCTTGAGTCGAGTCTCTGGAACGCGCCTCGATTCTAAAGGGTATTGAGCTGCGGCAGCGCTGCCGTTTCCGCACAGTCGAGCCGCAGCATTGTAAAGCGCGCGCTAGTCGGGCAGTTCGATGGTTCCTTCCATATATTGAACCGCGTGACCGGATATCAAAACACGCTCCGGTTCGATCTCGCAATGTAGAACGCCGCTTCGTTGGGAAGCCTGTAACGCGACGAGCTTCGGCTTGCCAAGAATGTCGGACCAGAGCGGAGCAAGCGCCGCGTGAATGGACCCCGTCACCGGGTCTTCGGCGCCGCCGTTCGCTGGCCAAAAGTAACGGGAGACGAAGTCGTATTGGTTGCCACGAGCGGTGACCGCGACATCCAGTGGTCCAAGTTGCGCGAGCAGGTCCAGATTTGGCACGACGGCGCGTACCTCGGCTTCGGTGTCGTAGAGGGCGATGTATGACTGCTGGTTTATGAAGACTGCCGTTGGCTTGATCGACAAACCATACGCGAGCTGGTCCGGAACATCTTTAATCCGTTCACTTTGTCGTCGAGGAAAGTTCATTTCGATCAGCCCCCGCTCGCGCCGATGAACAGAGAACGCGCCCGTTGCTTCTGCATGGAAGACGAGGTGATCGTCTTGAGGGAGATGTTTGAACAGAACGAAAGCGCTCGCCAGCGTCGCGTGTCCGCAAAAGGCGATTTCCTTGATCGGTGAGAACCACCGGATGTCGAAAACGCCATCGTCTCGACGCACGATGAACGCTGTTTCCGACAGGTTGTTTTCGCTGGCGATGGCTTGCATTAGCGTAGCGGGAAGCCACGCGTCGAGCGGAATGACCGCCGCATAGTTTCCCTTGAATACTTCGCTGGTGAAAGCGTCTATCTGATAAAGCTTCAGTTGCATGGGCGGTAGAGTCGAAGAGATGAGCTAGTTCGTTCCTATCCTATCGGCTTGAATGATTCGCGAACATGCACAGTTTCCATCCGACACGCTGAAAAGTGACAGCCTCGAAGCCATCGCGTAGCCGCGCCCGACTTGCCGAAACCCGTGCCCTGGATAGTTGTTCCGTCCACGGAAAATCTTCTCTTTTTTCTGCTCAGTGCAGAGGGCGCATGTTTGCGATCACCGCATCAGCGGACGCCATTGAGCATGGGTGAGGGTGCTGCCACTTACGATCGGATGGCTTTCACCGATAGCCATGCAAATGTGGTGCTCCACGTAATGGCCGCCGATGCACTTACTGTGAATTACGCGAGAAGCTCGATGTCGACCGCCAACGGTGACGACCGTCTTGCTGGCGCGGAGTTTTCCGAAAAGGTCGCATTCGGGTTTGCTGACGGTTTCGCCTTGCAAACGAAGCTTTGGATCGCAATTGAAGCGGTACCGCTGCACTTACTCGACCTTCGCTTTTCGCGGCGGATGCGCGGCTATCTTGCACGCGAGTTCGACAAAAGCGCCTAGCGCAGCAGACGAATTAGGCTCCTTCCACGCAAGGTAGAGTTCGCTCTTTGTGTGCTCTTCGCGCAGAGGACGAAAGACGACGTTTTCCATGTGCGTTCGTTGAACCGACGCCGGTACGAGCGTCACACCAAAGCCGGCGCTTACAAGGCCAAGGGAAGCGTAGATCTGGCCCATTTCAAAGCTCGTGGAGGGAGAAAATCCGGCAAGCGCGCACAACTGGTTGATGGCGGCATGATAATCCGGCGCGACATCCTTCCGATAATTAATGACGCGCAACTGCTTACAGTCCTTGATGGAAATGCGTCGTTTGGCTGCTAGAGGATTGTCTTTAGCGATCGCAACGTAAAACGGCTCCTGGAGCAACAAGACGCTGTTCAGTTGAGTATTTGGCGGCAACGAACGGACGAATGCCAGATCGACGTCTCCTCGGTTCAAGGCATTGATCTGTTCCGCAGAGGAAAACCATTGAAGCTCGACGGTCACCGCAGGGTAGCGCTGTTGAAAATCGCGCAAGAGCGGTGGCAGCAGTGTGTACGCAATGTGTTCGAAGAACCCGACCGCCACCCGGCCGGTTTCGCCTCTTGCCGCACGTTGCGAATCCACGATTGCGGAGTTCGTGTCCTTAAGAATCTGCTGGGCCCGTTCCTCGAAGACCTGGCCCGCCGATGAGAGAAACACGCGTTTGCCTCGGCGCTCGAAAAGCGCCACACCGATTTCTTCTTCCAGTTCCCGTATCTGCCGGCTCAACGGCGGCTGCGCCATGTGCAGTTCGTCCGCCGCCTTCGTGAAGTTGAGTGTGCGTGCCACCGTCAGAAAATAGCGGAGATGACGCAGTTCCATTTGGAACCTTTTGAGTATCGATACGCAACCTATTATATCTTTTACATCGGATGCGAACGCTTTTAGGATCATGAGACCACACCAACAAGTCAGGAGATCCCCTCATGAAACTTACGACGTCGCAGTTGGAAGCGTACGAGCGCGATGGCTTCTTGGTTCTGCCAGAGCTTTTCTCGAAAGAAGAAGTCGAGCATATGAAGAGCGAGTTGCGCCGAATCCAAAAAATCGACACCGACCATCTCGTTCGTGAAAAAACGGGCGGCATTGCAAAAACGATTTATAAAGTTCACGAGACCGCCAGTCCAACGGCATCGCCGATTTTTCACTCCGCAGTGCGCTCGCCCAAATTGCTCGAACCTGCACAACAACTGATCAACGATCCCCAACTTTACGTCTATCACACAAAGTGCAATTTGAAGACGGCAATCGACGGTTCGGTCTGGCAGTGGCACCAGGATTTCGGCACCTGGCATATGGACGGCGTGAAAGAACCGCATATGACAACCGCGTTGGTCATGCTCGATGAGCCGACCGAAATGGGCGGATGTCTCTACTTTATTCCGGGAAGCCACAAACTAGGCTCACTCGATCCAACGTTCGATGAGACGACCGGTTATCGCTTTTACGTGGTACCCAAGCCGACCATGCTCGATATCTTGTCCAGCCATCCCAAGGCCGTGCCTATCATCGGCCGACCGGGAACAGTGGTGTTCTTCGACGCAAACATCGTGCATTCATCGGGTCACAACCTTTCAGGTGACGATCGATGGCAAGCCTATGTTGTCTACAACCAGGTGGAGAACAAGCCAGAACAGGTGAAGCAGCCGCGACCGGATTATGTGCGCTCGACCAATTTCGCTCCTCTCGAGGTAGGTTCGGACGAGATTCTCGACAGAGTTCAGATCGACTGAAATCTATCAATTTACTTTAGCGAGTCGGCTGCAGGCGGCAGCGTGTCTATCGACGCGCCAGCGTGCTCGCATGGTCCATCGTTGGATCGCATCAATTGGACTGGACGCCGCCGCGTGCGGCACGTGCACAACGCTTCGCATGAAGGCATAGTTGATCCATCAACGCATAGGGAATGTGCGCCCGGTCCAATTACTTTTGACTCATACGCAGACGTTGCGTGGGCTGCTTCGGGCTTCCAGAATTTCATACGTGATGGAAGCCAAGAGTGAGAGTGAACATATCCTTCGCGACATCGCTCAGTCCTGAAAGTGTGAGCGCGGCCTCAAGCGCTTGCCGCGAATACGCTCATTCGTTGAAGAATCCGACTCAGCAGTTGTTCCGCGGCGCCGGAAAGCGGCCGTCGCGCCTTCACGAGAATGCGTGCCTTCGCCGCCTCGAATAGCGGGCGCTGTGTGTGTGCGGGTGGGAAGCCGTTTGAGGGCCGAGGGGAAGGTATGCGATCGACAGGAAGCGCGGCTTGCCACCGTTTAGTGGCTTGGATTAACCGAGAGTCCGTCGGGCTGTGTTCAACGAACGTTGGTCATTTGGCAATTTACATAATCTTAATTATCGATTATCTGACTGTAGGTCCCAAGTTCAAATGTCGTGTTTCTGCCAAGTAGAGATGTCGCCTTTTGACGTAGCTTCGTTGCCAGACAAGCGTTTGAGGAGCGCTGGCGATGAACACGACCGGGACCCTCACAATGTCAATGCACGAAGTGGATCGCCTCAGGGTCATTCAGGCTGTCGTCGAGCGGCAGCTCAAGCCGGGCCGGGCCGTTGAGCGGCTGGAATTGAGCGTGCGACAGGTCGAGCGGCGAATGCTGCGTTATCGAGCGACCGGTGCGCTCGGTCTGGTCTCGCTTAAGCGCGCACGCGCGAGCAATCATCGACTACCTGAGGGCGTGGCGCAGCGCGCGCTTGGGTTGATCCGCGAGCGCTACGCCGACTTCGGATCTACCTTGGCATGCGAGAAGTTACGGGAGTGCCACGGCATCAGACTGGCTGTCAAGACAGTGCGAACGTTGATGACGGCCGCAGGACTCTGGGTTCCCCGCAAGCAGCGCCCGCCCAGCATTCACCAGCCGCGTAATCGGCGTGCGTGCCTGGGTGAGCTGATTCAGATCGACGGCAGTGAACATCGCTGGTTTGAAGAGCAAGCGCCGCAATGCACGCTGCTTGTGTTTATCGATGACACCACCGGACGGCTGATGACGCTGCACTTCACCGCGACCGAGTCGACCTTCAGCTATTTCGAGGCGCTGTCAAAGTACTTGCGCGCACACGGCAAACCGATGGCGTTCCGTAGCGACAAGGCCAGTGTGTTCAATGTCAAGAACCGTTCGAGCACGGCGGGCAAAGGCGTGACGCAATTCGGGCGAGCCTTGTACGAGCTCAACATCGACGCATTTTGCGCAAACACGAGTCAGGCCAAGGGCCGCGTGAAGCGTGCCAAATTGACTTTGCAGGATCGGCAACGTGTGGACATCCTTCAGAAAAGAAGCGAATGAAACTAAATACGGGTCAAGATAATCAACGTAATACGCAAAAAATAAAATTAACCGAGACTCCAAGTTAGACATTAATATCATAATGTCGATTAAGTTCGTATGCGTCCCAGAACAACCCAAGCAAGCCTCACCCCCTCCCCTGAACCCGTCGCATGATCCGATCAAGCGCCTCCGAATAACTCGCGAAAGTCCCCTTCTGCTGCAACTCCGCGTGAAGCTGCTCGTTGATGCCGCCGGGCGTGCTCGACTCCTTGATCATCTTCGAGAACGGTTGATCGCCTCGCGTCGTAGCGTGTGCCAAGCCGACGTGATAGCCCGACAAAAACGATCGGGCCGCCTCATACGGCAGCCCTTGGCGAACGAGCCACGCAGCCTGCTCTTCCAGTAGCGCGTAGGAACTGGCCATGGTTGCCGTGACTGCCGACAGCGCATCGAACTGATGTTCGCTGTTTACTTCGACCGCCTTACCCAACGGTCCAAAGAGCGCTCGCGCGAGTTCGCTCGGCGGACAGATGGCCGTGCTGCCCTTGCCTTCCGCGACGGCCGGCAAAGGAACCGCGCGCGCGATACTCGCGGCCGTGCGCACCATGCCGAACACTCGCTCGATCGACAAGCCCGCCATGAAGCTGATGACCTGATGCCGTGCATCGAACTCGAGTTCGCCAAGCACCGTCGACGCAATTTGCGGCACGACCGCGAGACACACGACGTCGCTGGTGTCGAGCACCTCCTGATTGCTGCTGCACACCGCGACGCGCGCGTCGAGACTCGCAAGTTTCGCGGCGATTTCGGCATTGCGCGGCGAAAGCGCAATGTGTTCAAAGGGAACGTCGAACCGAATCATTCCGGTCACGACGGCCCGCGTGATCGTGCCGGTGCCAATGAATCCAATGCGCATAGTGCCTCGTATGGTCTGAGATGAACGGTTCAATCGAGCCCGAGCCACGTGGCCTTGGGCTACATATACCGTATCGTGCCGCAAACTGCGTTGTCATGCCGCGAGCGAAAATAGCAGCCAAGCGCAGTGGCCAATGCCGCAACAACGAGCCGTCGCGACATTGAGTCGGTCATCTATCGATGCGCCTGACGAACGTGCGATGCTCATCGTGCAAGCGCGCGATCGCCCGCCGAACCAGGGTCCGTGGCGCGAATGGCTTCGCTTCATTTGACCAACTCGACGCCCGACGAAAACTCACGCGATCTCGCTGACGTTGCACAAGGCGGTGCTCGATGCCATTATCGGCGGCGACGGCCCGCGCGCGAGCGCCGCCATGCTGGAACATCTCGTCGATACGGAAGCGCGCCGTCGACGTTCCGCACGGCTGCAAGGAGACAGCGGCTCAGAGGCGTAAGCACGCAGTGGTGCCGCGCAGCATCTTTCGTTTGATCAATCGTGAGGACGTGTCATGGCGATCGTCAGTGATGTCAGTAGCGACTATTTCCGCGTTCCCCTGCCCGTGCCGCTGTCCGACAGCACGCACGGCCTCATTCCCAATTTCGAGCTGGTCACGGTAACCGTTCGCGATGCCGATGGCGCCCAAGGTGTCGGCTACACCTACACCGTCGGGCGCAACGGCCGTTCGGTTCAGGCGGCGGCAAACGAGATCGCCGAACTGGCCCGGCATCAGGATGCGGACCTGGCCGAAGCGCTCTGGAAATCGATCTGGTGGGCCATGCATTACGGTGGGCGCGGCGGCCCGACTGTCCTCGCGTTATCCGCTTTCGACATGGCGATCTGGGACCTGAAGTCGAAGCGCGCGAACCTGCCGCTCTGGCGCATGCTCGGCGGCTACGATCCCAAGGTGCCGGTCTATGCGGGTGGTGTCGATCTGGACTTTCCACTCGATCAGTTGTTGCGCCAGGCGGAAGGTTTCATCGACCAAGGCTTTCGCGCCATCAAGATGAAAGTGGGACGCAAGAATCTGGCGGAGGACGTGGCACGCGTCGCGGCCATGCGCGAGATGCTCGGCGACAGCTTCCCGCTGATGGTCGACGCCAACATGAAATGGTCCGTCGATGAAGCCATCCGCGCCGCGCGCGCACTTGCACCGTTCAACCCCGGCTGGCTCGAAGAGCCGACCATTCCCGACGATATCGCGGGTCACGCGAGGATCGTCAGCGAAGGCGGCTTGCCGGTCGCCACAGGGGAAAACATGCGCACGATCTGGGAGTTCCAGCAGATGATCACCATCGGTCGTGTGACGTACCCGGAGCCCGATGTCACGAATTGCGGGGGCATCACACCGTTCATGAAGATCGCCCATCTCGCGGAAGCGCACAACCTTCCCGTCACCAGCCACGGCGCCCATGACGTGACCGTGCATTTGCTCGCGGCGGTTCCGAATCGCTCTTATCTCGAAGCGCACGGTTTCGGGCTGGAGAAGTATCTGGCCGAACCGCTTCGTATCGAGGACGGTTTTGCTATCGCTCCGGAAGGGCCGGGGCATGGAATAGAGTTCGACTGGAACAAGCTGAAGGCGCTGAAGGCTTGAGCTGGCTATCGCCGGCTCAAGCGAGCGTCGCGCATGTCTTCGCCAAACGATCAAGCATCCCGCGATGCCCCGGCAAGCGATGCGCGCGCGACGTTCACTTCTTTTTCGGCAACCGGCCACGTCTTTCGAAGCTGATTACCTGAAGGTCACCGGAACACGTACACAGTCCGCGCCCGCGCCGAAACCTCACATCACCTTATCCAACGTGATCGGCAGATCCCGAACCCGCTTGCCCGTGGCATTGAAAACCGCATTCGCCACGGCCGCACCCACGCCCGTGATACCGATCTCGCCGACGCCACGCGCGCCCATCGGCGTGTGCGGATCGGCTTCATCGTTCCAGATGACATCGATTCTCGGGACATCGAGATGAACTGGGACATGATAATCGGCAAGCGATGGATTGATCACGCGGCCGCTTCTCTCGTCGAATTGAGTCTCTTCCATGAGCGCAAGGCCGAGTCCCATGATGATGCCGCCGCGAAACTGGCTCGCAGCCGTCTTGGCATTGATGATGCGGCCGCAGTCGAACGAACCGAGAAAACGGCTTACGCGAATCTCACCTGTGACGACGTTCACACGCACTTCGCAGAAGAGCGCGCTATGGCTGTGCATCGACCAGTGCTGCAATTCGAAAGGCATCGGGGCTTCGGCCTCCACGGTCACTTCATCGCGCTGACCGCGAGCGAGTATGGCGCCGTAGCGTTCGTGCCGGGTTTCGTCGTCGAGCGCGCAAAGGCCGCCGTCGTGGCCGCCAACGTCGTCGGGCAAAAGACCGGATAGCGGCGAACTGTTGCCCGCAAGACGGAGCAGTTCCTTCACGAGCTTGTGATGCGCCGCGATCACCGCAGCGCCAATGGCCGCCGTCTGCTGCGAACCGCCCGCGAGCACCGCGCCGGGCAAGTGTGAATCGGCGTACTTGAACTCGATGTCCTCCATGGCGAGCCCAAGGCGTTCGGCCACGATTTGCGTCTGCGCGGTCGACGTTCCCATGCCCATTTCGTGCGCGGCGATGCTGACGGTCGCACGCCCCGCGCTATTGAGCGTGATGCGCGCCGCACCGCCGGGCATCCGATAGTACGGATACGTTCCCGTTGCGCAGCCCACGCCAACGAGCCAGTCGCCGTCGCGGCGTGCGCCCGGCTCGCCGCGCTCGGCCCAACCAAATCGTTCACGGCCGGTCTTCCATGCCTCGACGATTCCGCGCTGGGAAAATGGCAGTCCCGTCGTCGGATCTTTCTCCGGCTCGTTCTTGAGTCGCAACTCGATAGGGTCCATGCCCATGGCGTGCGCGAGTTCGTCGATGCCGCATTCGAGCCCGAAGGTGCCGACCGCCTCGCCGGGCGCGCGCATGAACGTATTGGCCGTCATGTTCATCTTGACGGTCTCGACATCGAGCAGAAAACTGCGCGACGCATATGCGCTCTTTGCCGGCAAGATGAACGGCTCGGGCATGTTGTTATGCGGCGTCATGGCGACCGTGCCGGTATGAATCAACGCGTCCAGGGTTCCATCAGCCTGGGCACCGAGCGCCACGCGTTGCTCGGTGAGCGTGCGTCCACCGACGATGCGATATACGCCCTCGCGCGTCAACATGATCCGCACCGGACGTTTCACGAGTTTCGATGCAGCCGCGGCCAGAACCTGGTGTTGCCAGATGGTTTTGGAACCGAATCCGCCGCCGACATACGGTGACGTGACATGCACGTCCTTCTCGTCGATGCCGAACACCTGCGCAATGGTCCACGCTTCGTGCGCGACCGCCTGCACGGTATCGTGGATACGCAGCGTCTCGTCCTTCCAAAAGAGCGTCGCCGCATGCAGTTCGATTGGATTGTGATTGTGACGCGGCGTCGTGTAGCGCACGTCGATCTTGTGCGGCGCGGCGGCGAGCATTGCCTCGGCATCCTTGATCTCGAGCTTGAGCGGCTCGCCCTGAAACACGCCCGGCTCCGAGCCGTGCGCCTTCGCTGCCGCCAAGGACGTCACCGCATCGCCTGAGGTCTCGTACGTCACCTGTATCAGCGACTGCGCGTGGTCCGCCTGCTCTTGCGTTTCGGCCAGCACGAGCGCAACCGGTTGACCGTTCCAGTGAACCTGATCGTCCTGCATGATCGGCACATCGTCGCCACCCGCGGCCTTGGGCTTCGTCATGAACGCGGGCATCGGCTTCAGACGCGGCGCGTTCTTGTATGTCATCACGAGCACGACGCCCGGCGCGGCGTCCGCCGCCGACGTATCGATCTGCACGATGCGGCCGCGCGCTATCGATGCGTACTCGAGTGCCGCGTACGTCATGCCATCGACTGGAAACTCGGCCGAGAAAGTCGCCTGACCGGACACCTTCAACGGTCCGTCGATACGGCTAACCGGTGCGCCGATCAGCCCGTGCTTGTGAAGGATCAAAGGGTCCGGCTTGCCGCCGGGAATGAAGCTATCGGGTGCGAGGGCGATGGCTTTTTTCATGACCGCCTGCACGGCGTCCTTGAGGATAGGCATTAGCGGATCTCCTTGCGAGCGGTCAGTTTGACCAGTGTGTCGGCGATCACGCGCTGACCCAGTTCGATCTTGAAGGCGTTGTCGCGAAGACCTCGAGCGGACGCGAATTCCGCCGCTGCGGCAGCGCGAAACGCGGCTTCGGTCGCGGGTTCATCCTTGAGCGCCGCTTCGAGCGCGAAGGCGCGCCACGGCTTGTGCGCGACACCGCCCAGGGCGACTTTCACCTCCTTGACCATGCCGCCCTGCACGTCGAGAACCGCCGCCACGGAAACGAGCGCGAAGGCATAGGAAAATCGATCACGGACTTTGCGATAGGCGGATCGGCCCGCCGATTCAGGCGGCAACGTAACAGCCGTAATCAGTTCGCCTGCTTCGAGCACCGTTTCGATGTTCGGTGTGTCGCCGGGCAGGACGTGAAGATCGATCAGGGGAATACGACGCGCGCCATTGAGGCCTTCGACTTCCACGTTCGCGCCGAGTGCGGCGAGCGCTACCGCCATGTCCGAGGGATGCGTGGCCACGCACGCGGAGGACGCGCCGAAGATGGCGTGCATGCGGTTGAATCCGTCCATTGCATCGCAGCCCGAACCCGGCTCGCGCTTGTTGCAGCGGGCGGCATCATCGTAAAAGTAGCCGCAGCGGGTGCGTTGCAGGAGATTGCCGCCGACCGTTGCCATGTTGCGAATCTGCGCGGAAGCGCCTGCAAGGATGGCCTCGGACAATAGCGGGTAGCGTTCGCGCACGCGCCGGTCAGCGGCCACGGCGGTGTTCTTTACGCCGGCGCCGATTCTCAGGCCGCCGTCATCCGTGTCGTCGATGGCGCATGAGAGGCCCGTGATATCGATCAGCATCGTCGGATGCTCGATCGTCTCTCGCATCAGATCGACGAGATTGGTGCCGCCGCCTAGGTACTTTGCATCCGAACGGGCGCCGGACGTCAGCGCCGCCTGCTGATCCAGGGCGCGTTCATAGGTGAAGGGATTCATTGTTCGACCCCTTGCTCGACGGACTCTTTCTGCGTCTGAACCTTTCCGAACGTGATCTGAATGGCGTCGACGATACCGTTATACGCACCGCAGCGGCACAGGTTTCCGCTCATCCGTTCGCGCAGTTCCGCATCGGTCAGTGAGAAGCCTTCCGCACTCACGTCCTCGCTGACATAGCTCGGCACGCCGCCTCTCAACTCCTTTTCCATTCCGATAGCCGAACAGATTTGACCGGGCGTACAGTAGCCGCACTGAAAACCGTCATGCTCGACGAAGGCTTCCTGAAGTGGATGAAGCGCCCCCGGTGCGCCGAGTCCCTCGACGCTGGTGATCTCGCGGTCCTGATATTGAACGGCCAACGCGAGGCAACTGTTGATGCGCGTGCCATCGACCAGCACCGTGCAAGCGCCACATGCACCTTGATTACAGCCTTTCTTAGCGCCGAAAAGATGGAGATGTTCACGCAGCAGATCGAGCAGCGACGTTCTTGGATCGAAGTCCAGGTCGACTGCCTTGCCGTTGATAACGAAATGCATGATTGCTCCTGTTGAATTAGAGCTCGCGCCAAGAGGCGGTGTAGTGGCTGTTGAAGCGAAATGAGGTGCGCCCGGCGACCCCTCGTCGAGCTTGCCCGGACCATTAGGCAAGCGCTGGTTTTTCGTCGATCGGAACTGTTTGATCAGACGCGTCCTTCAGCAAGACCTCGGCTGTTGAAAATCCGAATGACGCTTGAGACGCCTTATAGCAATTCATGGACCTCATTTGTCGCAGCGGTGCTTAGGCCCTAGGAAACAACCAGTCGCCTTCGCCAGACGCTTGGCGGATTTTGTCCTCATCCTGACCGCAAGCATTCTCGATTCCCGCAAAAAGCCCGCTTATGATGGGACTTTCCCAATCAAGGAGCGTCAAAAATGTCCGCCACCCTCCCCCGCTCGGCGCTGATCATCATCGACGTACAGGAATCGTTTCGTCAGACCGCCGACTGGTCGGATGCCGATCTGCCTGCTTTCAAAAGCGCCATCCTCCGCTTGGACCGTGGCGCGCGCGAAGCCGGCATTCCGGTCGTCCACATCTTTCACATCGGCAAGGCTGGTCCGTTCACCAAGGAATCCGGCTTTGTCGTGCCGCAGGATTGGTTGCCGGGCGCGCCCTCCGTGGTCTTCGAAAAACACACGCACAACGCGTTCACCGATACCGGCCTCGATCTCTGGTTGCGTCGCCGGCAGATCGATCATCTCGTCATCACCGGCATCCGCACCGAGCAATGCTGCGAGACCACGACGCGCGTAGCCTCCGACATCGGCTATACGGTCGACTATGTGACCGACGCCACGCTCACCTTCCCGATGACTCACGCGACGAGCGGACGCGTCTATTCGCCGGCGGAAATCAAGGCGCACACGGAACTGGTCTTGCAGAATCGTTTTGCACGCATCGCCAGCGTCGACGATGCGCTCGCCAATTGGCAAACGCCACGCGCGGCATGATGCCCGCGACATCCGTATGGTTCGTGCTGACGCCCTCCGTGCTGATGCTCGATTATGCGGGCCCCGCCGAGGCTTTTCGCATGGCGGCTGAATCCGGCGCTTCGTTCGACTTGCATCACTGCGGCCCGCTGCCTCGCGTCGCGACCTCCATCGGCACGTTTGTCGACGGCCTCGAACCGCTGCCCGACAAGCTGCCGCCGAATAGCCTCGTCATGGTCGTCGGCACCACGGAATCGCCCGAGCCCGGCACGAGCGCGCCCTTCGATGCGGTCACGCATTGGCTGCGAACCGCGCCGCGCGACGACACGCGCATCGCCAGCATTTGTTCCGGCGCCGTGCTGCTCGCGCGCGCGGGCTTGCTCGCCGGGCGCCGCTGCACCACGCACTTTGCGTTAATCGATCTGCTCAAGCGCGAGGAACCCACGGCGCGCGTGCAGGACGACTGCCTGTTCGTCGATGACACCGACGTGCTGACGAGCGCCGGCATCACGGCGGGCATCGACCTGGCGCTTCATGTGATCGAGCAGACCGAGGGGGCGGAACTGGCTGCGTCAGTGGCGCGACGTCAGGTGATGTACCAGCGCCGCGCGGGAGACGAATCGCAGCTGTCGCCGTGGCTTGCGCATCGCAATCACATGCATCCGGCGGTGCACCGGGCGCAGGACGTCATTGCGCGGGACCCCGCGCGCGCCTGGAGCGTGGCCGAGCTTGCGCAGGCCGCGCATGTCAGCCCGCGGCATTTGAGCCGGTTGTTCGCGGAGCATGCGGGCGTCACCGTGCTGGCGTATCAGCAAAGTCTTCGCGTGGCTCGCGCGCAAAGATTGCTGACGAGCCCGGAGCTGTCGATAGAACGCGTGGCCGAGCAATCGGGGTTCGCGTCGGTACGCGACTTTCGCCGTGTCTGGAGGCGATATCACGATACGGCACCGCGCGAGTATCGGAGTGCAAGCGCCGTCTGAGCGGCGCGTCGAACTACCGCTCGCTGCGCGACGGACCGCTTTCTGTAATCACGCCCACAGATCGCAACGGCTCCCCGATGCACAATCGATCCGGAAAACGCGACGCCATTCGGCGCCCACCGCGTGCACGGAGGAGCAATGGGTTGGAAGAGTCTGCTGACGGAATTGCCGGTCTGGACGATTGGACGCTTGAACCCGGCACGGCATGATCCGCATCGCGACGTGCCGCGCGAAATCCTCGTGCTGCGCCCGAACGATTTCGGTGAATTGCTGACCACCACGCCGATCTTCGAGGCGCTCAAGAAGCGTTTTCCGACGACGCGCCTTGTCGCGGGCATCGGCGGTTGGGGGCGGCCGATTCTGGAAAACAATCCGTTCATCGACGAGATCGTCGAGATCGATGCGCCTTGGAACAACAAGCTCGTCCAGGACCGTTCACCGCGTAACGTTCTGCGCTTTCTACTGTCGTCGCCGCAAGTCGCCGCGCTGCGCAGGCGTGGCGGCTTCGATGTCGGCATCGACGTGCTCGGCAGCTACATGGGCGCGCTTTTGATGATGCGCTTAGGCGTGCGCTACCGCATAGGCGTGCGCGGCTATCGCGGCGGTCACAGCGGATGCCAGGGATTTATCGACTTCGCGCGTCGCCAAAGTGGACGCGCCGCGCTTGCGCAGGCCGAACTGCTGGGCGCGACCGATCTGCCCGAAGCGCGGCCGCAACTCTTTCTTACCGCGGATGAGCGCGCGCAGGCCGCGAACGTCTGGCACGCCGCCGAGTCTGGCAATCGCCCGGTGCGCGTGCTGGTCGGCATCGGGGCAGGCGTGCCGACCAAGGTCTGGGACCCAAAACAGGTCGGCCCCGCGCTCGCGCGGGTTGCGTCGGCGCTCAACCGAACCGACGACGCCTGCGACATCCTGATCGTGGGCAGCGCCGCCGACAAGGCGCGCGCCGCCGAAGCGATCGCCGCCGCCGGTCCGGGCGTGCCGGTTCGTTCGGTGGCGGGAACGTTGTCGATGCGAACGGTTTTCGCGCTTGCCGAATCGGCGGATGTCGTGCTGACGAACTCTTCCATGCTCATGCACGTGGCGGCCGCGTTTCGTCGGCCGACGGTCGCGGTGATCGGCGGCAGCATCACGAGGCCGAACGTTCACGACGCGATCTGGGGCTATCCGGAGCAGTATCGGAGTGTCTCGCCGGATAGCTATGTCGAACATGCACCGGATAAAAACTGGCCTTCTGTCGACCGGGTCGTCGAGGCAGTACTGGACTCCGTGCGCGAGCGGCGCCCTGCTGCAACGCAGAGCTGAACTTCGCCAGCGATAACGCCGCGCCGCCTACGGACGGCGGCGCGTGAGATTCTCGGCTTCGCCTCGGCACCTCATTTCAAAGGGTAAATCCCGATCCAATCAGCGACCGGAAGGACGCTCGCATCTTTTATACTCGGTTTCGATTTGGCGAAACTCTTTTCGAACATACGAAATTGAAGCCGACTGACCGTGCTCTAAGCATCTTCGAGGCATTCGAAGCCGCATGCCGCCCGATGACGCTGTCGGAACTCGCATCCGCGTCGGGCATGCCGGTCAGCACCAGTCACGGCATCGTGAAAGTGCTGACCGAGCGCGGCTATCTCTACGTCACCGGGCGTCGCAAAGACTTGTTTCCAACGCGGCGGCTGCTCGACATGGCGCTCGAGATCGCCTCGCACGACCCGTTTCTCGAACGCATCGAGCCGTCGTTGCTGGCGTTGCGCGAGGCCACGCAAGAGACCGTGATCATTGGCAAACGTCAGGGCGATCACATCGTCTATCTCGCCGTGTACGAAGGTCCGCAGACCATTCGATACAGCGCGCCGGCCGGTGCGCTCAAACCGCTCTACTCGACGTCGATCGGCAAGGCGATGCTCGGTCAACTCGACGATGCAACGCTTTCCGAGTGGCTCGCGCACACGACGCTCGCGCCGGTCACCGCGCACACTTTGACCGCTGCAAACGCGTTGATGGCCGACCTCGTGGAATCGAAGCAACGCGGCTTTTTTCTCACGCGCGGCGAAAGCGTGAGCGATGTCTTTGCACTTGCCATGCCCGTGCATGTGAACCGGGAAGTGTTCGGCATTGCGGTCGCGGGGCCACGGTATCGGATGGAAGGCGCGCTCGACGGCATCGCGGCGCGCATACGCGCGGCTATCGTCGAGATTCAGGAAGAACAGACGCGCTGAAACGAAGGTTCGATAAATAGAAAATCAGGAGACGGAAGATGCAGGCAAAGCGCTGGACCCGCATGTTCACCGCCATGTTCGCGCTCGCCGCGATATCGACAGCGGCACACGCCGACGACGTCGTGACGCTCAAGATGGCGCATCAATGGCCCGACGACCCGAACGATTATGTGGTGCAGACCGGCAAGAAGTTCGCGCAGCAGGTCGAGCAGAAGTCGGGCGGCAAGATACACATCAACATCTTTCCGGCCGAGTCGCTCGTCAAATCGCTGAACACCCACACGGCCTTGAAGAACGGCAGCGCCGATCTCGCAATCTATCCGTACATCTATTCGGCGGGCGCGATCCCGCAGATGAACCTCATCCTCCTGCCGGGCCTCTGGAAAACGCCCGAGGACGTCTTCAAATTCCGCACCTCCGCGCCCTGGAAAGAACTCGAAGCGAAGATAGAAGCATATGGCTTCAAGACGCTCTGCTGGATTCAAATCTCGGGCGGCATGGCATCCAAGTCCAAGCCCATCAACGTGCCTGCGGATCTGCCGCAGCAGAAGGTGCGCGGCGCCGGAAAGATGATGGAGGCGGCCTTGCAGAGCGCCGGCGCGAGTACCGTGTCAATGGCGTCGTCGGAAACCTATAGCGCGATGCAACTCGGCTTGCTCGATGGCTTGTGGACGTCGTCCGGCACCTTCGGTTCGTATCGGCTCTACGAAGTGGCGAAGTACTACAACTCGCCCGAGGACTACAGCATCTACTACACGATCGAGCCGATCGCGATCAGCATGAAGACGTGGAACAAGCTCACGCCCGAGCAGCAAAAGATCATGACGGACGTGGGTCGAAGCCTCGAGCAGAGCGCGTTCGAAGGGGCGAAAGCGGACGATCGCCGCGTCGCGCAACTTTTTGCGAGCCATAACGCGAAGATCCACAAGATGACGCTCGATGAGTGGAACCAGTGGCAGACCTTGTTCCAGAAAGTCAGCTTCGCTAAGTTCCGCGCCGAAGTGCCCGACGGCGGACGTCTGCTCGATCAGAGCACGGCGTTCTACAAATAAGAGGCCGCGATGCGCCACGCATTGGACCGCTTCTCGCGCGGGCTCGACGCCTTTTGCCGGGGCGTCGCGTTGTCCGTCGGCGCGGCGGTCATCGCGACCGTGCTCGTCATTTCGTATGGCGTGCTCGCGCGCGAAGCGCTGCATCTTTCCGATGTCTGGGTGACGGAAGTCACGACTTACCTCATGGCCTACATGACCTTCGTGGGCACCGCGGCGCTGGCGTGGCAAGGCCGGCATCTCAAGGTCGACGTTCTCAGCGCACATCTCGGCGAACGTGGCAAGCGCGCGCTCGCGTTCATATCGACGGCCATCGTCACGGCGGTCGCGTTCGCGCTCGCATGCCTCGCATTCGACTTCTGGTGGGAGGCGTACACGAGCGGTGAACGTTCGTGGGGCATGTTCTCGCTCTCGCTGTGGATTCCTTATTCGGGCTTCTTCGCGGGCATGCTGCTTTTGTGCATCGCGCAGATCGTACGCTTGCTGACCATCGTATTCGCACGCGAACCGGCAGGCCGTGAAGTCGCCATCGACGACATGCTGCTCGGGAGAGAAGAATGAATCAGCTCGTCATCGGTGCGGGGATGTTCGGCGGCTTGCTCGCGGTGTTGTCGATGGGCGTGCCCATTGCGTTCGCGTTGCTGTTCGTCGCCCTCGCCTCGCTGTTCGTCACGGGCGGCGGATGGGATGCACTGAGTCTCGTACCGAGTACGTACTGGGGATCGGTTGCCACCTTCACGCTGACTTCCGTGCCGATGTTCATGTTCATGGGCGCGATCGTCTCCGCGTCGGGCATGGGCGCGCGTCTTTATGCGGCGCTGGCGACGATCCTCGACGGCGTGCCCGGCGGCCTCGCCGTCGCGACGACGCTTGCATGCGGCGTGATGGCGGCCGTATCCGGTTCGAGCGTGGCGACGGCGGCGGCCATCGGCGGCTTCGCTGTGTCGGAGATGCGCCGGCACCGCGTTCCCGAAGCGCGTGCATGCGGCGCGGTCGCGGCCGGCGGCACGCTCGGCATTCTGTTACCGCCGAGCATACCGTTGATCGTGTATAGCGTGATCGCGGAGCAAAGTATCGGCAAACTGTTCGTCGCGACACTCATCCCCGGCGCGATCATGGCTTCTGCTTTCGGCATCTATCAAATACTGCTCGCCATGCGCGATCGTGCGCGCGGCAGCGAGAGCGAAAGGCGCACGCGGCCGCTCGCGAGCATGCGCGAACGTTTCGTCGCATTGAAAGACGTCGGCCCGTTCGCTCTGTTGATTCTCATCATTCTCGGCTCGCTGTATCGCGGGCTTGCAACGCCTCAGGAAGCGGCGTCGCTCGGTATCGTCGCAAGTCTGGTGCTTGCGGGCGTCGTGTACCGGGAGCTTTCGTGGAGCAAGTTTCGGCAGATCCTGATCAGCGCGGCCCAAAGCAGCGTGATGATCCTCGCGGTGATTTCATCGGCCATCGTGTTCGGTTATGTGATGACGACGAGCCAGGTTGCGGCGTCGCTCACGCAAACCGTCGCGGGCGCGCACGTCGAACCGTGGGTGCTGTTCGTGAGCATCAACGTGTTGCTGATCTTTCTCGGCTGCTTCATGGAGACGATCGCGATCATCGTCGTGACCATGCCCGTGCTCGTGCCGGTCGTGGAGGCGTATCACTGGAATCTGATCTGGTTCGGCGTGGTCGTCGTCATCAACATGGAGATGGCGCTCATCCATCCGCCGGTGGGACTCAACCTCTTTGTCGTGCAGAGCGTCGCGCCCGATGTCCCGTTGCGACGGATCGTGCTCGGCACGTTGCCTTATGTGTTCATCATGATGGGCGTTCTTGCGCTCATCGGTATTTTTCCTTCGCTTTCGACAATGCTGCTCGGCGCGAACTGACACACGCCCGGCTACGAGGAGTTCGCATGGACATTCGCAAAGTGGCGGGCGCGCTGGGCGCCGAAATCGCCGGCATCGATCTGTCGCGGGGCGTGACGCGCGAACAAGCGAGCGTTTTGCGCGCGGCGCTCAACGAGCATCTCGTCATCTTTCTGCGTGACCAGAACCTCGCTCCCCGGCAGTTCCTGGATTTTGCGGAGGCGATGGGCGAGCCTATCGAATATCCCTTTGTGAAGAGCCTCGAAGGTTTTCCGACCATCATCGAAGTCAAGAAACTGGAAACGGAGCGCGTGAATTTCGGCGGCATCTGGCATTCGGACACGACCTATCTCGACGTGCCGCCCATGGGCTCGATGCTGCTCTCGCGCGAGATTCCGCCCTATGGCGGCGACACCCTGTTCGCGAACCAGCAGCTTGCGTACGACGCGTTGTCCGACACCATGAAGCGGCTCCTCGAAGGACTGAAGGGCATCAGTTCATCGGCCAAGGCGGATGTGTCGCGTACCCGGGAGGATCGCATTCGAACGGACGGCGCGGGCAAGAAGCCGGACGATTTCGTGGCGAAGCATCCCGTCGTGCGCACGCATCCGGAAACGGGACGCAAGGGGCTTTACGTGAACATTGCGCATACGGTCGGCATCGACGGCATGACCACCGACGAAAGCGCGCCGCTGCTCGACTTCCTGTTTCGACATCAGGTGAAACCGGAGTTCACGTGCCGGTTCGTCTGGTCGAACAACGCGATTGCGTTCTGGGACAATCGCGCGGCTCAGCATAATCCGGTGAACGATTATCACGGGTTTCGGCGGGTGATGCAGCGGATCACGCTCAAGGGGGACGTGCCGCGATGAGGGGGGCGACGTGGGATTGGCTCGAGTTTGTAAGGCGCGCTCAGCCAACGTATGCCGCTTCAGCGCATCCTTCAATATCGGTGCGCAAACAAAACAACGCCCCTGCAAGCGGTTGCGTCTCGAGCGCTTCCACGGACAACTTACGCGTACCGCTCGTCACAAAAAGCGTACGCATATCCGGCCCGCCGAACGTGCAGCTTGCTGGCTGCGTGACCGGCATCGGCACGACGCGGTCGATGCGTCCATCGGGCGCGTATCGCTTGACGACACCGCCGCCATATTGCGCGCTCCACAGGTAGCCATGACGATCGACGGTTGCGCCATCGGGAATTCCCGTGTCGCGGTCGAGCCGCGCGAAGAGACGTCGCTCGCCCGGCATGCCCGTCGAAATATCGAATGGAAACGCCCAGATCACGGGCTCGATGCCGTCCGCAAAGTACATCGTCGCGCCGTCCGGCGAGAAGCACAGGCTATTGGGCACGGCTACGCGTTCGATCACGCGCGTATAACGCCCCGCTTCGAAGCGATACAGCGCGCCCACCGGCGCGCGTCCGATGTCATCCATCGAGCCGACCCAGAATCGTCCCTGTCTATCGCACTTGCCATCGTTGAAGCGCATTTGTGGCTGGCTTGCGTGCGGCGCGTCGAAACGTTCAATGGCGCCGCTCGCCGGATCGAAGAACGCGATGGCCGAGCGTAGTGCCACGATTAATCCGAGCCGCGACGCGCATGGCGCGATCGAGCCTACGAGTTCGGGCATGGTCCAGGTTTGCGTGTGGTCGTCGCCCCATTTGCGGCGGCGGATCAGATGGCTGCGGATGTCGACCCAATACAGCGCCTTTTCTTCGACCGACCAGTACGCAGACTCCCCGAGTACATCGCGCGTATTGCCGACACATTCCAGCTCGCTCAATGGGCGATCTCCTCCAGCGCGCGGCCGGTGACACGCGGACCGAGCCACGCCACCGTCGTGGCGATGATCGCCATTGCACCGCCGATGAACGCAAACACGCCAGCCTGCCCGAATTCACGCAGGAAAAAGGCGATGAAGAAGCCTGCGAATATCGAACTCAACCGGCTCCACGAGAACACGAAGCCGACCGCGCGAGCGCGCATCCAGGTTGGAAACAGTTCCGACTGGTAGGCATGCACGATGGTGGACATCCAGTTGACGACAAGCGTCTGCAGGCATCCAACCATAATGAGCCAGCCCGGCGCGTTCAGCATGGCGAAGATCGTGCCGATGATCGCCACGGATATCACACTGCACACGAGCTGCCATTTGCGCTCGAAGCGGTCGATCACGAGCATGACGAGAAGCGGCGCGACCGGATAGGTCAACACGATGAGAAACGTGTATTCGAGACTTCGCGTGACAAGAATGCCCTTCGCTATCAGAAGCGTTGGAATCCAACTCACGAAGCCGTAATAGCCGATGGTCTGGCAGAAGTTCACGATCATCAACATGATGGTGCGCGTGCGGTAAACCGGCCCGAACATTTCGGCGATACGCCCTTCCGGATGTACCGTGCCAACGGCCTTTTCAGGTTCGGGCAACGCTTGGCCGTACTCCTTTTGCACCTTCGCTTCGATAACCGAAAGCACGCGGTCGGCCTCGGCGAGCCGCCCATGTTGCGCGAGCCAGCGCGGCGACTCGGGCAAGCGGCGCCGCAAGAACAGCACGAGCACCGCGCCGAACGAGCCGAAAAGAATCACCCAGCGCCAGCCATCGAAGCCGAACGGTCTCGTCGGCACGAACATCCACGCTAGAAAGGCCACGAGCGGCGCGCTGATTTGCGCCAGCCCGTAGAACAACGCGAATGCTTTGCCGCGCGCACCGCGGGGCGCGAGTTCGGAGATGTAGGTGTCGATCGTGATCATCTCGACGCCGATGCCTATACCGCCTATCAGCCGCCATATCTCGAGACCGTGCACCGAGCCCTGAAACGCCAAAATGAACGTCGTGACGCTATACCAGATCATCGAGCCGAGAAAGACCACCCGCCGCCCGAAGCGATCGGCGATATAGCTGAAACAGATCGTACCGATGAACAGCCCGAGGAACAGCGACCCGAGAAAGGCTGCAAGACCGTTGAGATCGAAGAACGATGCAGTGGTCGAAGTCAGCAGCTTGCTCTGGAACAAACCCGGCGCGATATAACCTGTGAAATAGATATCGTATTGTTCGAAGAGACCGCCCGCTGCGATCAGCATCAAGAGCGTCCACATGTGCCGAGTCATCGGCAGCCGGTCGAGCCTGCCGTTGATGGTGCCGGATACGACCTTCGGGTCTACGGAATCCATTGGCTGCTCCGCAAGGGCGTCGATGCGCGTACTCACCGCGCGATGTCGTCGAGCGCCAGCCCCGTGGTGCGCGGCCCGAAGAGCGCCACCGCCACGACGACGATCGCCATCGCGGCGAAGATGAAGGCGAACACGCCCGGCACGCCGAACTCGCGCAAAAAGAACGCGATGAAAAAGCCCACGAAGATCGACGACAGCCGGCTCCACGAATACACGAAGCCCACCGCGCCCGCTCGCATGCGCGTCGGGAACAACTCGGCCTGGTAGGTATGCACGATAGTCGACAGCCAATTGACCACGAGCGTCTGCACGATCCCCACCGCGATGAGCCAGCCCGGCGCCTTGAGCATCGAAAAGATTACGCCGATCACGGCCACCGAGATCGCACTGCACACGAGCTGCCATTTGCGCTCGAAGCGGTCTGCCACCAGCATGACGATGAATGGTGCGATTGGATAAAGCAGCACGATCAGAAAAGTGTATTCGAGGCTGCGCGTCACCATGATGCCCTTGGCGATGAGCAGCGTCGGAATCCAGCTGACGAAGCCGTAGTAACCAATCGTCTGAAAGAAGTTCACGACCACGAGCATCAGCGTGCGGCTGCGATAACGCGGGCTGAATGCCTCGCGCAACGTGCCTTCCTGCTCCTCGGCTTCGGGCGCGTCGGCCGGTGGCGGCAGGTCCTTGCCGTAGTCACGGCGAACGCGGGTTTCGATCATCTGCATGACGCGTTCAGCCTCGTCGAGGCGACCTTTCTGCACGAGCCAGCGCGGCGATTCCGGCAGACGCAATTGCAGATACCACACGAGCAGCGCGCCCACCGATCCGAGCGCGATCACCCAGCGCCAGCCCTCGAAACCCAGCGGGGAAATCGGCACCAGCACCCACGCAAGGAACGCGATCAGCGGCGCGCAAATCTGCGCCACGCCATATACAAGCCCGAACGCCATGCCGCGTGCGTGTCGCGGCGTCAATTCGGAGACGTAGGAATCGATCGTCACGTACTGCACGCCGACGCCGATGCCGCAAATCACACGCCACACGTTCAGTCCTAGCGCCGTATCCTGAAACGCGATGAAGACCGTCGCAATGCAATACCACAGCATGGATGCGGCGAAGACGCGGCGCCGGCCGAATCGGTCAGCGAGACTGCCGAAGCAGATCGTGCCAATGAAAAGCCCGATGAACAGCGACGCCAGAAAGCCGGCGAGACCGTTCATCGCGAAGAAAGTGGGCGTGGTCGCCGTGAGGATGCCCGAGCGGAACAAGCCCGGCGCGATATAGCCCGCGAAGTACACATCGTAGAGTTCGAAGAAGCCGCCGAGTGCGACGAGGGTGAGGAGCTTCCACAGCGTGGCGGTCATTGGCAACCGGTCGAAGCGTGCGGTCACGCCGCCTGCCGTGATGACGCGCGCCGGATAATCCGCGCTGTCGAGCGACCCGGCGACATCGGCGCCGATGGCCCTGTTCGGGGTGTTCATCCTCTTCTCCTCCTGTGCAGCCGGCTGAATGCCTAAGGCGCATCGTACCGGTCGTGAATATCGGGGATACTAACTATTCGATGAGGACGGTGTGGAATTGCTGGCTTGGTTCGCATTGTCTGTCGCTAGCTTGTCCGGGCCGCTGTCTCCTTTCGATTAGCCCAGTCTAGTGACGCATGGAGCGGCCCACAATACTTGATCGTTGAATCAACTTGATCGCGGCGCCCAAGAAAAACGGCCCTCGCGAAGGGCCGTCGGCGTCATGTCGTGCGATGCGGAGATTCAGGGCGGCAGGATCGACGTCAACAAGCGCCTCTCGTCCGAATCGTTCTGCGGGGCGTTCGCCTCGAGGTAGTCCGCGCGTGGGCGTATCAAAGCGCCGGATTCGCGCTGCTCGATGATATGCGCCACCCACCCCGCCGACCGTCCGATGATGAACAGGCAAAACGCGCTGCGCGGCGGCAGCCCCAATGCCACGGTTAGCATGGTCAGGCCAACTTCCAGGCTCGGCAGACAGCCGTAGCCCGCTGCGATCTTGAGTGCCGCGAAGAGCGGATCGACCGCGGCGTGCCGCCCTTCGAGCCGCCGCGCGAGATCGATCAGGTAGCTCGCGCGCGGGTCGCCATCCGGATACAAGGGATGATTGAAGCCCGGCAGATTCCGGTGTGCCGCATAGTGCTCCGTGAAGAGCCGTTGCGCTTCTGCAACCGTGCGGCATGCGCGCAGCAGGTCCTCGGTGGCTTCGTACGATCGCGCGGACGTGAGCCCCGTCTGCGTGAGGATGGCCGCCGCCACGCATTCGCCGATATCCGCTCCCGCCGACGCCGCGATACGCGCCACGAAGGTCGCCTGCGCGAGTTCGTGATCCGCGCACAGCACGAGCGCGGCGTCGAGCGCGGCACGATGCGCGGCAGACGCCGAACCACCGAGCACGGTCAACAGCGTCGCGGCGAGACCGTCCGCGCGTTTGCGCGTGACGCCCGCCGCAGCGCCCGGCGTTGCGCGTCGCAAATGCGCAAGGCAATGCGCCATCGTTGCGATCATGCGACTGCATTCGATGAACTGCGCGTCGCCGGCCTGCAACGCGCGCAGATGCTCGCCGCCGAAGCGCATTGCAATATCGGCGAAGAAGCGCACGAGTTCTCGACGTGGCTGGAGACCCGCCGTGCGCGACCAGGCATCGGCGAAACGTAACGTGCGACCGCACGGCTGCCACGAAAGGATCACGTCGTCGCGTGGATTCCAGAGCGCTTTCACGACCTGTTCGAAGGTCTTTCCCTTGCGCGCGAGTTCGAGCGCCGCGACGCCGCGATAACGCGGACCTTCGGCCGTGATTTCGGTGAGCGTGCTCGATATGATCGGCTCGCCCCAGCGCATGGCGGCCGCGGCGACGGGCGCGTGGCCACTGCGGGCATCGGCGCGCGATTTCATGCGTTCGACATCCTGGCGCGCATAAAGCCGGCGCCCCTTGTCGCCTTGCGGCACGCTGCGAATCAAGCCGCGGCTGACGTAGGCGTACAACGTTTGCAGCTTGATCTGCAGCAGCGCGAGCGTTTCAGCGCGTGTCAGGTAATCGCCGGGCGCGTCGGGCGGCGCGCTGGCGGCATCATGCGGGTTCGATTGCACCTCGGTCTCCTGTCGACCCAGGACGGGCGCCGAAGCGCCCGTCCTGGTCCCATGCGAAGCTGCCAGCGCAAAAGCGCCGGACGGGGCACAGTGAACCACAAGATAATCAAACGCGTGGATGCTCACAATCGGGTCATGCCAGTACCGCGGTCGAACACGCTCCGTTTATGCATGAAGTCCAGCCGTCCGGCGGAAAGTCTTGGGAATGCCGGCCTTTGGCACCTGCCCGTACATCGGCTCGCCAGGCAGCCCTTCGTGCAGCAGTTCGCGCGCGGCGATCAGCCGTTCCAGGTCTATTCCAGTATCGAAGCCCATGCTTTCCAGCATGAAGACGAGGTCTTCCGTGACGATGTTGCCCGACGCGCCCGGCGCGAACGGACAGCCGCCAAGGCCCGCGAGCGCGGAATCGAAGGAACGGATGCCTTCTTCGAGCCCCGCCAGCGCATTGGCGAGGCCGAGTCCCATCGTGTCGTGCAGATGCAGTTTGGTCAGCTTGTCGCCGATCTCCGCGCGCACGGCCTTGACCATCTTGCGTACCTGAACGGGATTGCCGTAGCCGACGGTATCCGCGAGCGCGACGGCATCGACGCCTGCTTCGGCTAGCGCGACGGCCGTTTCGATTACCTTTTGCAAGGGAATCTCGCCGTCGATGGCGCAGCCGAAGGCCGTCGCGCAACCCGGCTCGATCGCCATTGGCCGCTCCTGCTCGCGCACCCATTCGACGATTCGCCGTACTTCGTCCACCTGCTCCATGGTGCCCTTGCGCGTGTTCGAGCGGCTGTGTCCCTCGCTCACCGAAACCGGTATGCCGACGCCATGTGCGCCCGCCGCATATGCCGCCTGCGCACCGCGCAGGTTGGGCACGAGTGCCATCACGCGCAAGCCGGGTTGTAGCAGCGCCGCCTTGACGATTGCCTCGGTGTCCGCCATTTGCGGCACGAGCTTTGGCGGAACGAAACTGCCGACCTCTATTTCGCCGATACCCGCTTGCGCGATTGCCGCGATCCAGCGCGTTTTCTGCTCGGTCGGCATGATCTCGTGAGCCATTTGCAGACCGTCACGCGGCCCGACTTCGCAAACCATCGCTTTTTCTTTCATGGTCCTGCTCCTTCAAAAATGAGTCTTTGCACGAACGCGCTCGTCATCAACGCAGCACGCCCGCTTCGGTCAAGGTTTCAATTTCGTGCGCATCGAGGCCGAGCAGCTCACCGAACACGTAGTCGTTGTGTTCGCCGAGGCGCGGCGGCGGCGTGAATTCGCCGCGAAAGCCGGCGTTATCGCGCCACGGAAGCGCAATGCTGCGTGAGCCGTCCGCGAGCAGCGGGAAGAGGCCGCCATCGGCGAAATACGGGTCTTCCATCACCACGCCAATGTGTCTCGAACGCGCGGCCGGCACGCCACGCGACTGCAGCGCATCGAGTGCTTGCGCGGGCGTCTGGTCGCGCAGCCACTCTGCCAGTAAATTGTCCGCCGCTGCGCGATGCGCGGCGCGGCCGAACGCATCGGAGAAGCGGGGATCGGTAGCAAGTTCGGGCTTGCGCATGGCGTCGCAGAGCGCTCGCCATTGCCGGTCGTTGCCAATGGAAACGGCGAGCCAGGCGTCGTCGCCTGAGCAGCGGAAGCATCCGGATGGTGCGGCGTCCCATTCGCGCGCGCCCGTGGCCGTTGGCGTCTTGCTGCCGAGCGCCTCGCGAAACAGCTGTTCGGGCAATAGCGCGACGGTGCTTTCGAGCATCGACAGATCGATGTACGCGCCCTCGCCGCTCACGCGCCTGTGCCGGATGGCCGCAAGCACCGCGCAGCTTTCCCAGAGCGCAGTAATCGGATCGGTCCACGCAGGCAGAATGCCCATGGCCTCCACGCGCTCGTTCGGCGTGCCCACCACGCTGGCGCGACCGCTGTACGCCTGCAATAACGAGCCGTAAGCAAGCGCATCGCGCTGCGGGCCTTCGCGACCCGTGCCCGACGCGGACACGAAAATCAGATCGGGGCGAATCTGCGCAAGCGTCGCGTAATCGAGGCCAAACTTCGCCAGCACGCCGTTGGAGAAGTTTTCGACGACCATATCGCTCTGCGCGATCAGACGCCGGATCAGTTCCGGACCTTGCGGCCGGCTCAGGTTGATCGTGCAGCTCTTCTTGCCGGCGTTCACCACTGCCCACCAGGGCGGACGCTGCGTATGTTCGGGCCGCGTCGCGGATTCGATCTTGATGATCTCCGCGCCCATGCCCGCGAGCATCTTGGTAGTCATGGGTCCGGCCAGCACCCAGCTGAAATCGACGACGCGCAAGCCCGCCAATGCTTTCTGTGTCATCACACGACTCCATGCCGGCGCAAGCTTTCGACTTCATCCGGCGACAGTCCGAGGCGCTCTTCGAACACCGCGCGGTTAGCGGAGCCAAGTGCGGGCGATACGACATCGCGCGCGCGTGGCAACTCTGCGCCCGAAGTCGTGCGCATGGCAAACGGCAGGCCGGGCATCGACAGTGGCGTGCCGCCCGCGCACTGCCAGCGATCGAAAAACCCGCGCGCATTCAGCTGCGCGTTATCCAGAAGATCGCGCGCACCGCTCACCGGAAAACACGCCACGCGCGCCGCCTGCGCGCGCTCGAAGACGTCGGCGCGGCTATGCTCGCGCGTCCACTTCGACATCTCGTCTTGCAGGATCATCCAGTTTTCGTTGCGCGCCGTGCGTTCGCCGCACAGCGTCTCATCGCGCGACCACGCCGGGTTTCCGAGCAATTCGACCCAGCGTTCCCATTGATGTTGTTCGCGCGGCGAAATCATCACGAAGCCGTCCTTGCACGGCAACAGCCAGATCAGCCCGCCCGCGACCTCGGTGCCCTGCAGTTCCTCGCGCAGCCGGCTGAAGCTGCGTTCGCCGCGCCCATGATCGGCGACGGGCTCGATCATCAGATGCGCGATCACATCCAGCTCCGCGCATTCGATACTGCGTCCCTCGCCATTCATCTGCGCTTCGAGCAAGCCCCAGAGCGCGGCGTTCGCGGCGGCCACACCCGTGGCCAGCGCCACTTCGCGGTCGGCACAGGCGACGGGCGCTTGCTGATCGGGTGCGTGAACGGGGCGCGCCTGATGGAACGCATAGCCCGCGTGATGCGTGAGGGTGAAGTCGGTGTACGCGGACGGCGCGTCGGGTCCCGCATGCGTAGCCCAGGGCGTGACGGAAAGCGTGACGAGCGCGGGCTGAATGTGCCTGAGCGTATTGCCGTCGAGTTGCAGTTCCGCAAGGCGGCTTGTATTGGACGTAATCAGCAGATCGGCGGATTCCACGAGACGCCGCAGCAACGCAGCTCCTTGCCGATGCGACGGATCGAGCGTGGCGCTTTCCTTGCCGTGATTCAGATACGCGAAGAGCGCGGCATCTTCACCATAAGGAGCATTGGGTGCGAACGGGCCGGTTCGACGCAACGTATCGCCAGTACCGGGCGGTTCCAGCTTGAGCACCTGCGCGCCGAGGTCGCGCAGCACGCGCGCACAGAAAGCGGCGGGCATGGCGTCGCTCCATTCGATCACGCGCACGCCGGCGAGCGGCGCGGCGACCACGCGCGCTGGGGATACGAAGTCAGCGGCGCTCATGCGGCCTCTTCGAGAACGGCTGGATCGAAGGGATAAGGCACGGGCGCGCCGTTGCGCAAGGGCAGAACGACCGTTGCGCTGCCGGGCGTGCTTTCCCTGCCTTCCTGATTACGCAAGCCGATTTCCAGATGCGCGAGACCGAAGCCGCCGCGCCGTTCGGTTCCGGTCACGCGGCCCCACGCCGTGAGCAGATCGCCCGGCACGTTCATGCCGCGAAACTGGAACTGGAGCTTCCATGCCCAGCCGCTTTCACCGGCCCAGTCCGTCAGCAGTTGCAGCATGATGTGCTGTTTCCACGAGCCGTTGACCATTACGTCGGGTAACTTGTCGTGTTGCGTGGCGAAGCGCCAGTCGTAATGAATGCGATGCCAGTTCTCCATGGATGCCGACCAGCGCACGATATGCGCCGTGGTCATCGGTCCCTTGACGAGCGCCGGGATCTCCATGCCTGTTTCGACATCCTCAAAATACAGTGCAGCCATGATGACCCTCGCCTAGCGCATGATCTGGGTGTTCGTGACCTTCAAAAGCTTCTCGCCCTTCTCGTTCACGTAGGTCTCTTCGATGATGACGAGCACCATCGGTCCGCTTTTGCCGTCGCGCTGCACGATGTCCTTGTAGCGCGCCTGACGCAGCACCTTCTCGCCGATGCGCGCATAACGGTAGAGCTCGTATTCGTAGCCGCCGTTCAGATCGCGTGGCAACTCCACTTCGACGGCCGGCAGGCCGCTGAAACTGCGGCTCAGGCCATCGTAGTCAGGCTTGTTCATGTCATCCAGCGGGTCGGGCGATGACGGCGGTCTGCGAAAGGCATGCACCGGAAAACCCGGCGGCGCGACCAGTGCGCCATAACGACTTGTCGCGGCCCAGTCTTCGTCCCAGTAACGACGCGCGTCATCCATGGTTGCATGATGGAAGCGGCGCACTTCGCTTGCTTCGACGGCATGCGTCGACGTGACCCACTCGGTCTCGGCGCCGATGATGGCTTTCACCTTGCCGGTGATGTATTCGTTGCTCACGGCTCTAGTCTCCTGTCGCTACATCGACGAAGCCAGTCTAGGGGAGCCGCCCTTTAGCGCACAATACTTGATCGTTGAATCAACGTCTTCTCAGGGTCGCATCGATCGACTATCGTGCCTCACGTACCGCTCGACGCATGACACCACCAAGGGAGAGATGTCGATGAGAACGACCCGCTACGACGCGAACGCGCTCTTTGAATATGCAATGGAAGTGCTTTGCCGGGCGGGGCTCGCGAGCGCTCATGCGCGGGACGTGGCACGCACTCTCGTCGATGGCGACTTGATGGGACACGACACGCACGGACTCGCGCTGTTGCCAGGCTACGTGAAGCAGCTCGAACAAGGCGCCATGACACGCGACGGCGCGCCCGCAGTCATCTCTGATCGTCCTGCCGCGTTGCTGTGGGACGGACGGCGTCTGCCCGGACCCGCGCTCGTGCATGCCGGCATCGACGTCCTTGCCCCGCGCGCCCGCGAACTCGGCGCCGCTACGCTCGTGATCCGGCGCAGTCATCACATTGCATGTCTTGCCGCGTATCTCCTGCGCGCCACCGAAATGAACCTGGTGATGATGCTGGCGAGCTCCGATCCGAGCGTGCAAAGCGTCGCGCCGTTCGGCGGCACGCGGGCCTTGTTCACGCCGAACCCGATCGCTCTCGGCATACCGACATCGACGACTCCGATGCTGATCGACATCTCGTCCTCCGTGACGACCAACGCGATGAGCGCGCGCCGCCATCAGAACGGCCAATCGTTCGACGAACCTTGGATGATGGATGCACAAGGTAACGCGACGCATGATCCCGGCGTGCTGTTTGCCGATCCACCCGGATCGATCCTGCCGCTCGGCGGACTGGCCGCCGGTCACAAGGGATTCGGCATGGCGTTGATGATCGAGGCGCTAACAGGCGGACTGGCCGGCTTTGGCCGCGCCGATCCACACGAAGGCTGGGGCGCGACCGTGTTCATGTCGCTGCACGATCCGGCAGCATTCGGCGGTATCGAAGCATTCCAGAGGCAGATGGATTGGCTCGGCGACGCCTGCCGCACCAACCCGCCTCGCACGATCAACGACCCCGTGCGCCTTCCCGGCGAGCGCGCAATGGCAAGGCGGGCCGAGCAACTGAAGAATGGCGTGCATCTGCATGCCGATCTCGACACACCGCTCAAGGCTTGCGGAGAACGCTACGAGGTGCGCTTTCCGCAGCCCAAGCCGGAGGCAGCATGACGCCTAAACCTTTGCGCTCACCCCAGACCCGATGCATACTTTCTCTTCGGAAGCAGCGCTGCGGCGAAAAGACCGCACCCCGGAGACTCGATGCGATTCGACCTGCAATCGTTGAAACTGTTCATCGCCGTGTGCGAGCACGGCAGCATTGCCCGCGCGGCGGAAGCGGAAAACATTGCGCCTTCCGCGCTCAGCAAGCGCATGTCCCATCTTGAAGACACGCTCAAGAACGCGCTCTTCGTGCGCAGCAACAAGGGACTCGAACTGACGACCGCCGCTGCGGCACTCCTGCAGCACGCCCGCGTGCTGTTGCGAGACATCGCCCAAATGGAGAGCGAGTTACTGGACCACGCCGAAGGCGTGCGCGGTCAGATTCGCTTACATGCGAGCCTCTCGACCATCGTTCAGTACATCGCCAACGACATACGCGTTTTTCTGGAGATGCACCCCGGGCTGCGCATCGATCTTCAGGAAAGCCTGAGCCCCGCGGTGGTCCGCGCCGTGGCGGAAAACGCGGCGGATATCGGCGTGTTCGGCGGCACGACGGTTACCACCGGCCTGCAGGTCTTCCCTTATCGCAGCGACCGGCTGGTGGTCATCATGCCGCCCGATCATCCGCTTGGCCGCGCCGAACGGGTCACGTTCCGCGAAGTCGCCGAGTATCCGCTCGTGGGGCCGCAAGTGGGCAGCTATCTGAATTCGTTGGTGCTGCGCGCGGCGGCGGATCTCGATCACCCGCTCAAGCTGTCGATTCGCGTCAACGGTTTCGAACCGGTGCGCAGCATGGTGGAAGCGCGGCTTGGCATCGGGCTCGTGCCGGAGCATCACGCCGAACGGTACGTCAGTTCCGCGCCGCTGATCGCCGTGCATCTGGATGAAGCCTGGGCGGAGCGCCACTGGAAAATCTGCGTACGCGAAGCCGAGTCGCTTCCCGTGCCGGTGCAACTGTTTCTCAAGCATCTGCTTGCAAGTCAGGATGCGGCACACCATTAGGCGCCGGCAATCGGTCAATCACGAATAAGCCAGCTGCAATCCTGCTTGCCGCCATTGCAGCCTGGCCAGGCGGCCCGTGCCGGAGAGCGTCACGTAGGCCGTCTTCATGTCGGCGCCGCCGAAGCAGATGTTGGTCACCATGCCATCGGGCACCGGCACCTGTCGCAGCACTTCACCGGATGGCGCGACGACCGTGATGCAACCGGTCACGAGCGTGGCCACGCAAATGTTGCCCTCGGCGTCCAGCGCCAGGCTGTCGAAGCGCTGATAACCCGGCAAGCCGCAAACCAGACGCCCGCCATGCGGCGACGGATAAGGGTGCCTGCGCGCCCGGCCGGGCGCTTCCAGATCGAATGCCCAGAGCCGCGCGGTCTCGGTCTCCGCCACATAGACGATGCTGTCGTCGGGCGACAGACCGACGCCATTGGCCGTGGTGAGCGGATACGCCACCTCGACGATGGCCGAACCATCGGCGCGAGCGTAATAGAGGCCCGCGTGATCGCGCTCGCGCAGCCGGTTCTTTCCGAAGTCGGTGAAGTAGAAGCCGCCGTCGTGGTCGAACACGATGTCGTTCGGACCGCACAGCGGATGATCGCCGCAGTGGTCATACAGCGTCGTGAGCAAGCCCGACTGCGGGTCGAAGCGCTCGATACGCCCGCTCGTATAGCGCGGATGCACGCCCGGTTTCGTGCGATTCAGTCCGGCAACGGTACGAAACAGAAAACCGCCGTTATTGCAGATGTAGAAGGCGCCATCCGGCCCGAGCGCCAGACCGTTGGGGCCGCCGTCCACCGCCGCCAGCACGCTCACTTTACCGTCGGGCGAAATGCGGCTGATGGTCTCCCGCTCGATCTCGACGAGCACCACGGAGCCGTCGGGCATCGCCACCGGCCCTTCCGGGAACTTCAAGCCTTCCGCCAGGATTTGTATTGGGCTTTCCATCGCTGTCGTCCTCCCTTCAGCGCTTGTCGGCATGCTCGACAAAACGATTGTCGTAAGTCGCCTTCAGATCGATGGACGCCTTGCCGATGTCGGGATCGAACGCGGCCAGCACGTCGTGCACGGTGTGGGCCGCCGCATCGGTCATCAGGCCATCGCGCGAAATGCAGTCATGCATGTTGGCGTAGGCTTGCGCGAAGACATCCTTGTCGGCTAAAGCGTATTGAGCCGGCACGGCGGCGGCGACTTGTTCGGGCGTCGCCTGCGCCATCCAGCGTTCGGCTTCCAGAATCGCATTGGTCACCGCCTGCACCGTGTTGGGATATTTGGCCGCGAACTCCCGCGTGGTGTAGATGGAGGCTTCCGGATAATCGCCGCCAAGCGTTGCTCGGGTGCCGGCCGGGTCGCGCATCACGGCAAGCGGAAAGAGATCGCCACTCGTCTGCAGCACGGTTGCGACCGGGTCGTTGCTCATCAAGGCGTCGATCTGCCCGCTGCGCGCGGCGGCAATCGCGCCTGCCGACGAGCCCACGCCGATGATCGAAACATCGCCCGGTTTCACGCCCGCCTTGTTCAGCAGATAGTTCGCGCCCATATGAAAGCTCGACCCCGGCGAACTCACGCCGATGCGCATGCCCTTCAGATCGGCGTAGGTCTTGACCTTGTCGTGACTCGCTCGCGTCACGCCGAACACCCAGCCGGGGCACGAAGCCAGCGTGACGAACGACACGAGCTTCTGGCCTTTCGCGGCCATCGTGATGGTGTTCGAATACGCGCCCGCGACGATATCGGCGCTGCCGCCCATCATCGCCTGAAGCGCTTTCGCGCCGCCGCTGAAGACGCCGATTTCGACTTCCAGCCCGGCCTGTTTGAAGTATCCGCGGCTATCCGCAATGACGAACGGCAGATACGGAAAGCCCACACCCGCCGCGGCCAGATGAAGCCTGGGCTTTTCCGGCACGGGAGCGGCGCTGCTCGCCGACTGGCTGACCAGTGCCGCACAGATGGCGAGCGCTGGCAACGACAGGCGCCTGAGCGTTCTCACGATGATGTCTCCCTCTTCCCAGGCTGACGTTGCTAGTAAGTGGCCCGACCGCCGGACAGATCGAAAACCGCTCCGGTGGTGAATGAGTTTTCCTCGCTGGCGAGCCACGCGATCATCGCGGCGGCTTCGTCGAGTTCGAGAAAACGGCCGCGCGGAATCTTGCCGAGCATGTAGCGGATATGCTCGGGCGATTGCTCCATCGCGCCGGGCGTTCGCGCCACGGCGGGTGTCACGCAGTTCACCGCGATATCGTGGCTTGCCAGTTCCTTGCCGAGCGACTTGGTCATGGCGATGACGGCCGCCTTCGCCGAGCTATACGCGGCCGCACTCGGATTGCCTTCCTTGCCGGCGACCGAGGACAGATTGACGATGCGCCCATAGTTCTGGTCGATCATGACCGGGGCCACGGCACGGCAGCAGTGGAAAGTGCCGTTGACATCGATATCCATCACCTGCTTCCAGATATCGATCGGATACTCGATCAGCGTGGCGTTCGGGCCGACGATAGCCGCGTTGTTGATGAGAATATCGATGCGCCCCGCGGCCTTCAGCGTGCCCGCCACGGCGGCCTGCACGCTGGCGTAATCGGCAATGTCGACACGCTCGAAGTGGACATCGTGCTCGCCCAGTTGCTCGCGCGCCTCGTCCATGCCGGCGGGGTTGATATCCCAGATGGCAAGCCGCGCGCCGGAAGCAAGCAGCCTGCGGCCGACCGCGAAGCCGATCCCCTGCGCGCCGCCCGTCACCACGGCAACGCGGGCCCTCAAATCGATTGCATTGGTCTGCAAAACGGTCTCCTCTAGTGATCTTCGATTGCGCCGGGGGTTTAAGCGCTCGTGGCCACCGTCTGTCCGGCGACAGGACGCCAGCGCAGCAAATGATCCTCGACCATCGACACGGCGGTATCGAGTATCAAGGCGAACACGGTCAGCACCAGAATGCCGGCGATCACCGAGTTGATATCGAATACGCCTTCGGCCAGCAGGATCAGGTAACCCACGCCCTTTTCCGAGCCGAGATATTCGCCCACCACGCTGCCCACGAAGGCGATGCCGATTGCGTTATGCAGGCTGGAAAAGACCCAGCTCGTCGCCGATGGCAAGTACACATGCCGCAACAATTGACGTGAGTTGGCGCCCAGCATCCGCGTGTTGGACAACACCGTCGGGCTGACCTCGCGCACGCCCTGAAAGACGTTGAAGAACACGACGAAGAAGACGAGCGTCACGCCCAGCGCCACCTTGGACCAGATGCCGAGTCCGAACCAGAGCGCGAAGATCGGCGCGAAGATCAGGCGCGGCATCGAGTTCATCGCCTTGATGAACGGATCGAAGACCGTGGCGAGAAACGGGCTGAGCGCAAGCCACAGGCCGCATGCCAACCCGAGGACCGTGCCGATCACGAACGCCAGCATGGTTTCGACGAGCGTCGTGTACAGATGACGGTAGATCGAGCCCGTCACGAACCAGTCGACGATACGCACCGCCACGCCGAGCGGATCGCCGAAGAAGAACGGCGACAGCCACTTCTGATGCGTGCCGAGCCACCACAGGAACAAGACACCGAACAGGATCAGAAGCCGCGTGACCAGGACGGTGAAGCGATTGTTTGAGTCAAACTCGATTGCGCGCATAGCTTTTCAGAACCTCGCCTCTGAGCACGTCCCAGATCTGGGTGTGCAGTTGCAGGAAACGCTGCGTCATGCGGATTTCCGACATCTCGCGCGGACGTTCGAGGTCGATCTTGAACTCGGCGATAGGCCGCGTTCCAGGCCCGGCCGAAAGCACGATGACGCGGTCCGACAACGAGATGGCCTCCTCCAGATCGTGCGTCACGAACATCACGGACTTGCGGTCGTGCGACCACAGTTGCAGCAACTCGTTTTCCATCAGGTGCCGCGTCTGGATATCCAGCGCGCTGAACGGCTCGTCCATCAGAATGATGCGAGGGTTGAGCGCGAGCGCCTGCGCGAGACCGGCACGCTTGCGCATGCCACCGGACAACTGATGCGGATACTTCTTGCCGTGTCCTTGAAGTCCCACGCGATCGAGCCAGCCGCGCGCCACGCTGAGCGCCTGTTCGCGCGGCGTTCCCCGAAAGATCAGACCCATCGCGATGTTGTCTTCGGTCGTCTTCCAGGGCATGAGCGCGTCGACCTGAAAAAGATAGGCTGCCTGCGTATTCAAGCCGTGCGTCAGCTTCTTGTCGAAGACGCTGATGCTGCCCGACGAGGGCCGCGTAAGCCCGGCAGCAACGTTGAGCAAGGTGGATTTGCCGCAGCCCGTGGGACCGACGATCGACACGAACTCGCCGTCGCCGATCGACAACGTGGCCTCCGAGACGGCGGTGTAGGTCTGCGCCCTCTTGCCGTTGCCGGCGAAGGTGCAGGTCACATTGTCGAAACGCAGGGCTTCGCGCACTTCGGTTTTTTCGCTGTCTAGGGGGACGCTCGGGGTGCCCTTGATTCCATACGTTGCCGTGCTCATGGCTGGATCTCCGCCGCTTTCCTGACGAACCGGTTGTCATACGTCGATGCAAGATCGATCTTCGCCGATGCCACTGCAGGGTCGAATGCCGCCAGCACCTCGCGCACCGTCTGCGCGCCCTTCGGCGTGATCTCGCCGTTCTGCGCAATGCAACGGCGGCTGTTCGTGAAGGCCTCCGCATAGAGCGCCTTGTTCTCGCCGATATATTGCGGGGGCACGTTGTCGGCGACTTCCTGCGGCGTCGCCTTGGCGATCCACTTCTCGGCGCGCACGATCGCATTGGCAACGGCCTGCACCGTCTTGGGATTCTTGCCGATGAACTCCTGCGTCGCGAAGAGGCTCGACTCGGGGTAATCCGAACCGAACACCTTGACGTTCCCTTCAGCCGTGCGCATGTTCTCCAGCGGCTTGAGGCTGCCATCCTTCATGAGGATAGTGGCGCTCGGGTCGTTGACGATCAGCGCATCGATCTGCCCGGCCCGCACGGCCGCCACCGCGCCGGCCGCTTGTCCCACGCCGATGATCGACACGTCGGAAGACTGCAGCCCCGCCTTGTGCAGAATGTAATTGAGTGCCATGTGCGTGCTGGAACCCGGCGCGCTCACGCCGATTCGCATGCCCTTCAGGTCCTTGGCCGATTTCACTTCGCCCTCGCGTTTCTGCGACACCCCGAAGATCCATCCCGGACAGATGACTTGCGCCGCGACCACCACGAGATGCTGTCCCTTGGTGGCCATGGTGATGGTGTTCGAATACGCGCCCGCCACCATGTCGGAGCTGCCGCCGAGCAGCGCTTCCAGTGTCTTCGATCCGCCGGAGAATGCGGCGATGGTCACGTCGAGCCCTTCGTCCTTGAAATAGCCGCGCTGTTTGGCGACGAGCATGGGCAGGTAGGTGATGCCCACCGAAGCCGCCGCGATGTGCAGTTCGGGCTTCTCAGGCACATCCTTGGCTGCGGCCGTCAAGGAACCGCAGGCGAGCGCGAACGCGGCACACAGCGCGATGGCGAGTTTCAGCTTCATGGTTGTCTCCTCCCTTTTTAGGGATTTTTAGGTACTTCAGGGACGACAGAGTGTCAATTGCGGACCGGCTTATGAATATCCTGGCATCTCCCGCGACTGCTGATTATCGACATAGCGGAGCCGGTCCGCGCAACGCGATCTTCTTAGGCCGCCTGTTTGCGCAGCGCCTCGACCACGGCATCGCCCATGTCGCGGGTGCCGACGCGCTGCGTGCCTTCCTGCTGGATATCCGCGGTCCGGTAACCGGCCGCGAGCACCGCGCGCACGGCCTGCTCGACCCGGCGCGCGTCGTCTTCCATTTCGAAGCTCTCGCGCAGCATCATCGCGCACGACAGAATCGCGGCAAGCGGATTGGCGATGTCCTTTCCGGCAATATCCGGCGCCGACCCGTGGACCGGCTCGTACAAGCCCTTGCGGTTATAGCCGAGCGAGGCCGAAGGCAACATGCCGATCGAGCCGGTCAGCATGGCGGCCGCGTCCGACAGAATATCGCCGAAGAGATTGCCCGTGACGATCACATCGAATTGCTTGGGGCGCCGCATCAGCATCATCGCGGCGGCGTCCACGAAGAGATGGCTCAGTTCGACGTCCGGGTATTCCCGCCCGACGCGCGTGACGACCTCGCGCCACAACTGACTTGCTTCCAGCACGTTGGCCTTGTCCACCGAGCAGAGCTTGTGATGACGGCGCTGCGCGGCCTTGAAGGCAGCATGCGCGACGCGCTCCACTTCCGACTCCGAGTAACGCATGGTGTTGAACCCCACACGCTCGCCCGCCTGATTGGTCTCGAAGCCGCGCGGCTGGCCGAAGTAGGCGTCGCCGTTCAACTCGCGCACGATCACGATGTCGAGTCCATCCACCACTTCCGGACGCAACGTCGAAGCGCCGATCAGCTCCGGGAACATGAAGGCCGGGCGAAAGTTGGCATAGAGCGTCAGTGCCTCGCGCAATTGCAATAACCCGGTGCCGGGACGCTCCTCGCGCGGGATATCGGCTTCGTCGGCCACGCCTACCGCGCCGAAGAGAATCGCGTCGGCCTTGCGCGCCACTTCGAGCGTGGGCGGCGGCAGCGGCACGCCGTGCGCCCGAATGCCGGCATCGCCGATGGCAGCCTCCTGCGTCTCGGCGTGCGGCGCCACGATTCGCAGCACCTTGAGCGCCTCCGCGACAACTTCGGGGCCAATACCATCGCCGGGCATGACTGCAATCTTCATCTGTAATCTCCTTGGTCGTTATTGGAAACAGCGCGCCGTGTGCGCGCCGTCAAAAGGTTTCGGCACGGTCGCGCTCGAATGCCACGATGCGGTCCAGATGCGAAAGCGTGTAGTCGATCTCGTCCATGCCGCGCAACAGGCAATCCTTGGCGAAGGGCTCCAGCTCGAAGGCGTGCGAGGACCCGTCGGGCAAGGTGACGGTCTGCGCGGGCAAGTCGATGGCGATGCGGCTGCCCGGACTCTCCGACAACCTATCGAGCAGCGGCAGCACCACGGCCTCGGGCAACACGATCGGCAGCAGTCCGTTCTTCAGGCAGTTGATGAAAAAGATGTCGCCGAAGCTCGGTGCAATCGCCGCGCGGATGCCGTAGTCGTAGAGCGCCCAGACCGCATGCTCGCGCGACGAACCGCAACCGAAGTTATGGTTGGCCACGACGATGCGCGACTCCCGCAAAGACGCCTGGTTGAGCAGGAAGTCGGGACGTTCCGCGCCATTTGCATCGAAGCGCAGCGCACGAAACAGGAACTGGCCGAAGTCGTCGGAGCGGGGTTTTTGCAGATAGCGCGCGGGCAGAATCTGGTCGGTATCGCAGTTGATCGCGACGATCGGCGCCGCGACTGCATCGAGGTACTCCAGTCGTTCCATGTTCACACTCCCAGGAGACGGCGGACATCGGTGAGACGTCCGGTCACCGCCGCGGCGGCCGCCATCGCCGGGCTCATCAGATGCGTGCGCACGCCGGGTCCCTGACGGCCCACGAAATTCCGGTTGGATGTCGAAGCGCAGCGCTGGCCGGGTTCGGCAATATCGCCGTTGGTCGCGAGACACATCGAACAGCCGGGATAGCGCCACTGAAAACCCGCTTCCATGAAGATGCGGTCGAGCCCTTCCGCTTCCGCCTGCGCACGCACTTCATGCGAACCCGGCACGACCCACGCTTCCACGCTCGGCGCGATATGACGGCCGCGCGCCACTTCCGCCGCGCTGCGCATGTCCTCGATGCGCCCGTTGGTGCACGAGCCGATGAACACCCGGTCGATCGCGACGCCTTCGAGCGACTCGTTCGCCGCGAGGCCCATGTAGTCGAGCGCACGCGACATCGCCGCGCGCAGGTCGGGATCGGGCTGCTCCATGGGGTCCGGTACGCGGCCGTCGATGGCGCAGGCATAGCCGGGCGTAGTGCCCCATGTGACCATCGGGACGATCTCGGTCACGTCGATAAGCACTTCGCGATCGAACACCGCGCCTGGGTCCGTGAACAAGCCGCGCCAATACGCGAGCGCCCTTTGCCACCGGTCGCCCGTGGGCGCGTAGTGCCGTCCGGCGAGATAAGCGAAGGTGGTTTCGTCCGGGGCGATCATGCCGGCGCGACCGCCCGCCTCGATGGTCATGTTGCAGAGCGTCAACCGCCCTTCCATCGACAAGCCGGCGATGGCGGAGCCGGCATATTCGATCACGTGTCCCGTCGCGCCAGCCACGCCGATTCGCGCGATGACCGCGAGAATCAGGTCCTTCGCCGTTACGCCAGCACCCGGCGTGCCGTCGAGCGTGATACGCATGTTGCGCGACTTGCGCTGCCACAGGCATTGCGTGGCGAGCACGTGAGCCACTTCGGTGGCGCCGATACCGAAGGCCAGCGCGCCCACCGCGCCATGCGTGGACGTGTGGCTGTCGGCGCAAACGACGGTCATGCCGGGCAGACTCAGGCCCTGCTCCGGCCCGACCACGTGGACGATGCCGCGCCGCGTGTCGTTCATGTCGAACAGGGTGATGCGCGATTCGTTGGCGTCGCGTTGCAGCGACTCGATCATGGCGCGCCGTTCGAGGTCGGTCACCGCCGCGATATCGTTCGCCGTGCTGGAAACGTAGTGATCCGGCGTGCCGAAAATGCGCTCGGGCGAACGCGGCTTGAGCCCGCGCTGGCGCAACAGGTCGAACGACTGCGCGGTGACATCGTGAATGTAATGACGATCGACGTAGAGAAGATCCTGCCCGTCGTCGCGGGACATCACGCGGTGGCTGTCCCAGATCTTGTCGTAAAGCGTGCGTGGACCCGCGCTAACCTGATCGAGTTGCATTGCTTCGTCTCGCTCCGTCAAATGACCGCCTCGTCAGGCGCGGTGCAGTTTTGTTGTCGGTGGCTGTTTGAGAAGCATCTTGCATCAGGCCGGCTTGCTTGGACGTGGTCATTTGGCAAGGCACCATCGCCAATGGCGATGACAAAGCTACGTCGAACGGCTGACGCCATGCGCGTTCAGCACGTCGCGCAGGATCTCGACGAAGCGCCGGGCCGCGTTCGACAGCGGCTCGACGTGCGAATAGATGAGACTCGCGGTCAGCCGATGCTCGGCTTCGGCACGCAACGGCACGACATCGAGCAGGTCTCGCATGGCGGAATCGATGCAGAACGGATCGACCACCGCGACGCCGACGCCTTCCCTCGCGAGCGTGCAGGCGCTGATGGCCGAGCGCACGCGCACGACCGGCTCCGGCCGACGCTCGTTCCTGAATACGTGCCCGACGATCCGTCCGAGCGGCGTGTCCTGCTCGTAATCGATCCACGGCATGGCGGCGACCTGTTTCGGGTCGAGCGCACGCCGCCGGGCCAGCGCGCCTTTTTTCGCGACACAGAGAAGCCGTCCGCTTGCAATCGGCATGGTGACGAGGTTCGGGTGCTCGACGGCGAACATCGATACGCCGATGCAGTTCTTGCCGAACAGCACGCGAGGCACGAGATGGTTGTGCGTGAGCGGTTCGAACTGAATGGGCAACTGCTGGAATTCGGCGTGGAATCGTGCAATGGCGAGCGGCACGAGATGCACGCCGAGACTCGGGCTGCATACGATGTTGAGCTTGCCGCTCGTGCCGTCGGCGAGAGAACGGACGAGATTATCGACGCGCTCGATGCCTTCATACGCGCGCATGACTTCGTCGAAGATACGTTTTGCCTCGGGCGTCGGATAGAGCCGGCCGCGCATGCGTTCGAAGAGCAAGAACCCGAGTCGGCTTTCCGTCACCTGCAAGACACGGCTCACGGAGGGCTGCGCCACATACAGCGAACGCGCGGCCTCGCTGATTGAACCCGTCATCATGATCGCGCGGAATACTTCAATCTGCCGCAGGCTCATGGTGCGCGTGTTGGGAATTTCCTCGTCGTAATTCATGGGCTTGGTCGTTGTTCATCGCGCCGTCATGTTGCCGCGCCGCCGCTTTCGGATGTAAGTGAACCGCCCGCAGTGTAGCGCGGGCACCGCCGCGCGACGAATCCATGCAGCGCGTCTATGGGATACGAAATTTGAACTATTTCACGGCGAATATCGACGTTGCTATGGTTCGTTCTAGTCGAGCCCCGCGAAGAGAGTCGATCCGAGCCATGCCCAAGCTTATCCATTTCCTGAATCCGAACGGTCTCGCCACCGTCACGCGCGAGATCGAAAAGACCGTGTGCGCGCTTCGAGGCGCGGACGACGCGCCCGTTTGCTTCGAGACGCTTTTCGCGGTCGACGGCGGCATCGAAACCCAGCGCGATGCCGACCGCGCCGCCGTCGCCGTGGCCGAGTACGTCGCGCGGCATGAAGCGTCGGCGAGTGCGTTCGTCATCGCGTGCTACAGCGATCCCGGCTTGCACGCCGCGCGCGAACTCACGCAACAGCCGGTGCTCGGCATCGGTGCCGCGGCCATGGGCGTCGCGCTTGCGCGCGGGTCGCGCATCGGCGTGATCGCGGCGAGCACGCACGGCATGCTGCGTCACTGGCGGTCTTATCATGCGGCGCGCATCGCACAGACGGTCGCGGGAGAACGCGCCGTGAATCTTGGCGTGGCCGAATCGGGCAACCGAGACGCCGCGCTCGACAAGCTCATCGCGACCGGCCGCGCGCTGTGTGACGAAGATGGCGCCGATGTCATCGTGCTCGGCTGCGCGGGCATGACGCCGCTTCGCGCCGATATCGAAGCGGCGCTCGGCGTGCCGGTAATCGATCCGTGCTCGACGGCCGCCTCGCTCGCCTTCGCCATCTGTCGCGAGCGGCAGGACCCATGGCGTCCGACATGAACGCCGCGCTCATTGCGCTTCCGCGTCTCGGTGTGCTTGGCGGCATGGGGCCGCTCGCCACCGCCGACTTTCTCGTCAAGCTGATTCAGGCGACGCCCGCCGCGTCCGATCAAGAGCATATGCCGGTCATCGTGCATAACGTGCCGCAAGTACCCGATCGCAGCACGGCCTTTCTCGCGGGATCGGACGCGCCTTGGCCGCATCTGCTCGACGGCCTGCGCACGCTCGAAGCGGCCGGTTGCGCGGCCATCGCGATTCCTTGCAATACGGCGCATGTCTGGCACGAGCGGCTCGCGCAGGAGACGGCACGGCCGGTGCTGCATATCGGCGAGGCAGCGCTTCGAGCGCTTGCGGTGACGTGCCCCGGTGCGCGGCGAGTCGGCATGCTCGCGACGACAGCGACGCTCAAAGCGCGCATCTATCACGATCAACTGGCTGCAAGCGGCATAGACGCGATCGAACCGGGTCAGATGTCGCAGACGACGCAGGTCATGGGCGCAATCGCCGCCGTGAAAGGCGGGAGAATCGACGAAGCGCGTGCGTGGCTCAAACGCGCCGCTCATGCACTGATCGATCGCGGCGCCGACGCGTTGCTCATGGCGTGCACGGAAATTCCGGTGGCGCTGGCGGGCGTTGCGCTCGACGTGCCCGCAATCGACCCGACCGAAGCGCTCGCCCGTGCAAGCGTCGACTGGTGGCTCGCCGCGCGCGAGCGAACCAACACCTCTGAATTCTCAAGCGGACAAAAGACATGCAGCAATTTGATCTGACCATACGTCATGGACTCGTCGCGTCGGACGAGGCAGTCTTCGAGGCGGACGTCGGCGTGGTCGGCGACCGGATCGTCGAAGTGGCGCGCGGCCTGCCCGCAGGCAAACGCGATATCGACGCGACCGGACGCTACGTGCTGCCGGGCGGTATCGACACGCACTGTCACGTCGAGCAACGCTCGGGCATGGGAAACATGGGCGCCGACGACTGGTACTCCGCAAGCGTCGCGGCGGCCCACGGCGGCACCACCATGATCGTGCCGTTCGCCGCGCAGCATCGCGGACAATCGCTCAAACAAGTGGCCGACGACTACGCGGCGCTCGCGCGGGCAAAGTCGGTGATCGACTATAGCTATCACCTGATTGTCTCTGAGACGGACCACCGCACGCTTCAGGAAGATCTCGTCGAGCAGATTCGCCGGGGCATCACGTCATTCAAGGTCTACATGACCTACGATCAATTGAAGATCGACGACTACCAGATGCTCGACGTGTTGGCTCTCGCTGCACGCGAACGCGCGCTCGTGATGGTACATGCCGAAAACAACGACGTGATCCGCTGGGTCTCGCAAAAGCTGCTCGAAAGCGGCCGCACCGCGCCGAAGTACCACGCGACGAGTCACGTGGCGCTGGCGGAATCCGAAGCGACGAATCGCGTGATCCAGCTCGCCAGGCTTTTCGACGCGCCCGTGCTCATCGTTCACGTGTCCGCGCAGGACGCGCTCGCGACCATCGGCGCGGCGCAGCGCATGGGCGCGCAAGTGTACGGCGAAACTTGTCCGCACTATCTGCTGCTCACCGAAGACGCGATGGACCTTCCCGGCGTCGAAGGCGCGAAGTATTGCTGCAGCCCGCCGCTGCGTGACGCGAACGCTCAGGAAGCCTTGTGGACGGCGCTGAAGGCGGGCGTGTTGCAGACGGTGTCGTCGGATCATGCGCCGTATCGCTTCGACGAATCCGGCAAGCTGCCGCATGGCGAAGCCACCACGTTCAAGCAGATGGCCAACGGCATGCCCGGACTCGAAGTGCGCCTGCCGCTGCTGTTCTCCGAAGGCGTTCACAAGGGGCGCATGACGTTGCCCGAATTCGTCGCGCTGAGTTCGACGAATCATGCGCGCATGTACGGCATCGCGCCGCGCAAAGGGCTGATCGAAGCGGGCGCGGATGCGGACATGGCGGTTTGGGACCCGCACCATGAAGTCGTGCTGACAGCCTCCGCATTGCACGATCGCGTGGGCTACACGCCCTACGAGGGGACGAAGGTAACGGGCTGGCCGCGCACGGTGGTGAGCGCGGGCCGCGTGATCGTCGATGACGCCGGCTTTCATGCCGAACCCGGCAGCGGCCGCTTCATTGCACGCTCGACGCCGTTGCCCTATCAGGCCACGCGCGAAGTCTCCGCGAGCGGCCGGTTTTTCCGCGCGCTTGCCGACGCCGGGACAGGCGCTCTCCACCCGTCTTTCGGATACCCCGAACATCAACACCCGGAACAAAAGAGGAAGTCATGAGCAAGTCACGCAAAATCGGCCTGGCCGTCGCGCAAATGGGACCGGTCCATCTCGCAGATGACCGTCGGGCGGTCGTCGAGCGGCTCGTCGCCATGCTGTACGAAGCGAAGGCGCGCAGTGCAAAGCTGGTCGTGTTCCCGGAGCTCGCGCTCACCACTTTTTTTCCGCGCTACTGGATGAGCGAGGAAGCGGCCATGGAACGCTTCTTCGAGCGATCGATGCCGAATCCCGACGTACAGCCGCTTTTCGACGCCGCGCGCGACGCGGGCATCGGCTTCTATCTCGGCTATGCGGAACTGACGGCGCAAGGCGAGCGCTTCAATACGTCGATCATCGTCGATGACAGCGGCAAGATCGTCGCGAAGTATCGCAAGACGCATTTGCCGGGGCATTCGGAGCACAAGCCGGACGCGCCTTTCCAGCATCTGGAGAAGAAGTTTTTCGCGGTGGGCAACTCGGGTTTTCCTGTCGTCGACACGATGGGCGCGCGCCTCGGCATGTGCATCTGCAACGACCGCCGCTGGCCGGAAACATGGCGCGCGATGTCGCTGCAAGGCGCGGAACTCGGCGTGCTCGGCTACAACACGCCGTCCGAGAACATTCATTGGCCCGAACCGGTCCATTTGCGCATGCATACCCATCTCGTCACGTTGCAGGCGAGCGCTTATCAGAATGCGATGTGGATTGCCGCCGCCGCCAAATGCGGCAAGGAAGACGGCTTTCATATGATCGGCGGCTCGGTGATTGTCGCGCCTTCGGGCGAGATCGCCGCGCAAAGCATGAGCGAAGACGACGAGGTGATCTTCGCGAACGTCGATCTCGCGCTTGGCGACACGTTCCGCGAGCACGTCTTCAACTTCGCGAAGCATCGGCGGCCGGAACATTACGGGCTGATCGTCGAGCGCACCGGCGCGGGCGCGCCGCTGCCGCACGATCCGGACGCGCTCAATTAAGGCGTCCACGGGGAGACCACACATGAACGACGACATCACGCAAGATGTATCGGCGTCGGCACGGCCGGCGTCTTACGGCAGCTCGCCACAAAGCGCCACGGACAAATCGATATTCGGACCGCCGCACGTGCGCGCGCTCGTCGCATCGATTTCCGGCTACGCCATGGACGGCTTCGACCTGCTGATCCTCGGTTTCATGCTGAGCCTCATCTCGGCGGACCTTGGACTCAGCTCCGCGCAAGCGGGCTCGCTCGTTACGTGGACGCTCGTCGGCGGCGTCGCGGGTGGCATCGGCTTCGGGATACTCAGCGATTATCTCGGCCGCGTGCGCGTGCTAACTTACACCATTCTGCTCTTTGCGCTGTTCACCGGTCTGTGCGCTTTCGCGACCGGATACCACGACCTGCTCGCGTATCGCTTCGTGGCGGGCCTGGGACTTGGCGGCGAGTTCGGTATCGGCATGGCGCTCGCCATCGAGGCGTGGCCCGCCGAAAAGCGCGGACGCGTCTCCTCGTATGTCGGCATGGGCTGGCAGATCGGCGTGCTGATCGCCGCGCTGCTGACGCCGGTATTGTTGCCGCATATCGGGTGGCGCGGCATGTTTCTCGTGGGACTCGCACCCGCCGTGCTGTCGTTTGTCATCCGCAAGGCGATTGGCGAACCGAAGATCTTCATCGAGAAAGCAATCAGGAGGCGGCACGAATTTCCCCTCAAGACGCTGTTTCGCGATCGGGAAACGCGACGCCGCAGCATCGGCATGATCGTCATGTGTTCGGTGCAGAACTTCGGCTACTACGGTCTCATCATCTGGATGCCGGGCTATCTGACGAAGGCGTTCGGCTTCACGCTCGCCAAGTCGGCGACATGGACGGCGGCGTCGATTCTCGGCATGCTGGTCGGCATCTGGATCTTCGGGCAGCTCGCGGACAGAATCGGCAGGAAGCCTACCTTCGTGATCTATCAGTTGGGCGCGCTCGTCATGGTGTTCGTCTACTCGCGCATGACGACGCCCGAGGCGCTACTGATTGGCGGCATGGTGGTCGGCGTGTTCGTAAACGGCATGATGGGCGGCTATGGCGCACTCATGGCCGAGTTGTATCCGACTCATGCACGCGGCACCGCGCAGAATGTGCTGTGGAGCATCGGTCGCGCGGTCGGCGGGTTCGGACCGCTCGCGATCGGCGCGGTGGCGAGCTATTACTCGTTTGGCACGGCCATCGCGGCGCTAGCTTGTATCTATATCGTCGATGTCGTCGCGACTGTCGTGCTGATTCCGGAGTTGAAGGGCGTGGAGTTGGAGTGAGCGGACGTGACAGGCGGAAAACGCTGGCCGGCGGTCGGGATGCATTGCGAGACCGATCACACCCCGACGAGGGCTAGCGTTTGCCACGCCCGCCAGCCGGCTTACCTGCAACCGCGGCTGGCTTGTTGCCGGATTTACTACGCGGCTTCTTCACGCTAAACGGATTGACGCCAGACAATCCTGTGTCTTGTTGTGCCACAGGCTTGCGCTTGTTTTCACCATCCTGCGGGCGCGACTTCTTGCCGGGCACCGGCGCCGCGCCCGGCGTAACCTGCGGCACTTTCGGCTTTTTGGGCTTTTTAGGTTTTTTGACGATCTCGCCCGTCGCGCTGGTTTGCGGCACGCGATGCTCGGCTTCGAAACCTGGTTCTTCCCGGCGTACCAGCGTTTGCCGGATCAGCGCTTCGATCGCGGCGAGTTGCGGCGCTTCATCGGCACATACGAGCGACACCGCCACGCCGCTCGCGCCCGCGCGGCCGGTGCGGCCTATGCGGTGCACATAGTCTTGCGCCACGATCGGCAGATCGACGTTGATGACCAAAGGCAGGTCGTCGATATCCAGTCCGCGCGCAGCCACATCGGTGGCGACCAGCATATGGACTTCGCCGGTCTTGAAGCGTTCGAGTGCACGCAAACGCGCGGGTTGCGGCTTGTCGCCGTGGATGGTGTCGACCGAATAGCCCGCTTCATCCAGCATGGCCGCCAGATAGTCGACGCCATTACGGGTCTTGACGAACACCAGCGCGTGCTCCCACTTGTTCTCGGCCACGAGGTGCATGAAGAGTTCAGGCTTGTTCCTCTTATCCACCGTCACCACCCACTGCTTGATATTGCTGGCCGTGGCATTGGGCGGGCTAACGCTGATATTCACCGGGCTGCGCAGAATGCTCGCGGCCATCGTGCGGATTTCATCGGAGAACGTGGCGGAGAACAGCAGCGTCTGGCGCTTTGCGGACAAGGCGGCGAACACGGCGTTGAGTTCGCGTGCGAAGCCCAGATCGAGCATGCGGTCGGCTTCATCCAGCACTAGCGTCTGTACTCGATCGAACTGCACCGCGTTCTGGCGATTCAGATCCAGCAAACGGCCCGGTGTGGCGACCAGCACATCGACGCCTTTGCGCAAGGCCATCATCTGCGGATTGATACTCACGCCGCCATACGCGGCCAGGAATCGCAGGTCGAGGCCTTCGCCGTAATCGATAAAGCTTTGCAGCACTTGTTCAGCCAGTTCGCGCGTGGGCACGAGCACGAGAATGCGCGCGCGATTGCTGGACACCGCCGGCCCGTGTTGCACCAGCCGTTGCAGCAGCGGCAGCGCGAAACCCGCGGTCTTGCCCGTGCCGGTCTGCGCGGCCGCCATGACGTCCTGGCCACCGAGCACAGCAGGAATCGCCTTGACCTGCACCGGCGTGGGTGTCTGGTAATTGAGCTTCTGCAGGTTGCGCAGCAACGGATCGATCAGGCCAAGCGAGGCAAAAGACATGCAGGTATTCCGGGCTAAAACCGCAATTTTAGCGGTTACGGCGCTCGTTGCATGCGCCGAGCCATATCGACAGTGAGCAGCGTCGGCAGCCTCTCTTACAGGACGTCGACGGAATCCAACGGTAAGGAGCGCTCATGCAGCAGGAAGCGGCTTGAGTGACGCCCTTCACTTCTCGGTGCGTGGTTTCTCGATGGTGACTTTCGCCATGGCCGACCAGTCTCGCTCGCCCAATCCCGCCGCGACGGTTTCAGTCATGCGTTCCTAGACGGCGGCGAGCATCGGCAACGCGGCGCCCAGCTCTTGCGCGGCTCCAGACGCGAGTCGCAGATCCTTCAGTCCGAGCGATGCCTTGAACCCGGTTCGTAGTGTCCATCCGCGATATTCGCCGAATAGACTTGATACGACCGGCTGCCGAACGACGTATTTAGATCGTGAGATTTGCCGCTGCCGGCATTAGGGCGCTCGTCGCGACAAGTCCGGACGCTGTGCCGAAACTCGCTGCGACACCGCCAGCGGCGAAGCGTTCGAAGCGCGTGGAGCAGTCGGGTTCAGCATGACGGGAGCCTGACGGAATGATCATGCAAGGTGTCGGGGCACGTGCAACGCCTGACGCGACGCGAACGTGTTGGCTATCCGGTCGTTTCCATTCCCGCAGAATTCGGACAGCCGCGTCTCTGTTCGTCATCGCACAGTTCGTGTATGGGAGTACGTAGTCAGTCTCGCCTTCCTAACTTATATTTGCATCGGCACCGCAAAAAAAAACGTCCCCGCCCTGATCACCCGCGACCGATGTCCGGTCAAATGCTTCCTCCAAGCGGCGACTCTCAACGCATTGCGCTACAACCAAAAAGGATACGACGCAATGATGTCTTTCCGCTCGGCGATCAAGCCTTTGATGGAACCGACCGTCACGCGCTGCATGGCGCTGGCGTCCGCCGTGTTGCTGGCATCGTGCGGCGGCTCGGACCATACCGATACCACGGTGCCCGACACCATCATGCAGGTGATGAAAAAGCCTGCGTACAGCGGCGCGACGTGGACCATGCAGGTCGTCGATCTGGACTCCGGACATGTCATCTACGATCTCGACTCGGGCTCACAGGTGTTCATCGCGTCCGTGCGTAAGCTCTTCTCCACAGCCAATGCGCTCGACGTCATCGGTGCGCAGCATCGACTGGTGACGCCGGTCTACAAGCAAGGCACCGTCGATGCAAACGGCACGCTCACCGGCAATCTCGTACTCGTCGCGAGCGGCGATCTCACCATGGGCGGTCGCGCGAATCCGGACGGGACGATCGCGCTCACCGCGTTCGATCACAACGAAGCCAATAGTGTCGGCAACGCGCAACTGACCACGCCCGATCCGCTCGCCGGTTACAACGCGCTGGCCGCGCAGGTCGCCGCCTCGGGCATCAAGACGGTCAATGGCGATGTGGTGATCGACGATCGTCTGTTCGACGCGTTCGACTTCCGCGATGAATTCAACGTGACGCCGATCCTGGTCAACGACGATCTCGTGGATGTCGCCTTCAGCGCAAGCGCGCAAGGTGCGCTGCTGCCGTTCGTGTACCGGCCCCAGTCGGCGGCGTTCACGGTGCAATCGACGCTCACCACGGGTGCGCCGACGTCGGACTTTGCCGTCGTGCTCAATCAGGCATTCCCGGATGAGCCGCTCAACTGTATCGGCCAGGCTACCTGTGTCGGCGAAGTGAGCGGCACGGTGCCGGCGGGGGTTCCGCCCGCGCTGACCGGCGCGTATCCGCTGGTGCAGACGTTTCGCATCACCGATCCCTCCACATATGCGCGCACGGTGCTGATCGAAGCGCTCGCACGCGCGGGCGTAACCGTGACGGCCGCGCCCGTCAAGGCGAATCCGGTTGCATCCTTGCCGGCGCAAGGTTCTTATTCGAGCGCGCAACGGGTCGCCCAACTCACCGCCGCTCCGTATGCGCAGGATCTGCGTTTCGTGAACAAGGTCAGCTACAACATCGGCGCGGACATTACGCTGATGCAATACGGACTGGCGAAGAACGGCTCGCGCACCATGGCCACGGCGCTTACGACCGAACAAGGCGAACTGTCTTCGACCTTCGGCATTTCGCCGGACCAGTATCACTTCATCGACGGCAGCGGCGGCGGCGATACCACCGCGAACGCGAAGGCTGTCATCACGCTGCTGCGCGCCATGCGGCTCAAGCCCGACTATGCGACATATGTCGATACTTTGCCGGTACTCGGCGTCGATGGCTCGCTCACGACCGTCACCGGCTTCGAGGCCGATCCGACGCTAGCCGGTGCCAAGGGTCGTGTCTACGCCAAGACCGGCACGTATGGCGGTTTGAGCAACACCACACCGCCCGTGCCGCTTCTCAAGTCACAGGCGCTTGCGGGGTATATCGATGCAAAGAGCGGCCGGCGGCTTGCCTTCTTCCTGACCGTGAATAACGTGCCGTTCGTGGGCCTGGAGACCATCCTCGATGCTTTCCAGGACGAAGGCGAGATCGCGGCGCAAATCTGGAAACTGCAATGATGCGGCGCAAGCCGTGCCGAAAGATCGATCATTCTCAGAACAGGTGATGAATCCCGGCAAGACACACCACCTGCTTCCCACCCGAAGCCGCCCCGATGCCAAGCGTATTGGCCACCGCGCCGCCGCCCGCCGTTTCGAACATCACATCGGCATAAAGCTGGGTTGTCTTCGATAGCGAATACACATTGGCCGCTGTGAATTGCGTCCAGCGACGCGCGCTGAGCGTCGCCGTCCATGCGCCCACGCCGATTTCCTCCGCGGGTGTCACGCGCAGATTCGCGCCGCCGTCGATGCTGCGAAAATGTTCGCTGCCGCCCTTGGACGCGATGCGCATATCGGTTGCGAGCGCATGCAGCGTGACGCGCTCGAACCGGTACGAGCCACCAATACCCATCTCCCGCACCTGGCTCGCATTGAACGTGACGCCGGGCGCGAGCGTCTGACCTTCGAACGAAGTCAGCCCGAGCCCGCTGGATAGCGGCAGCAGCCGGTCGCGGTACTCCGAATACACCGCCACCAGTTTGAGCGGACCATTGGCATAGTTTCCACCGAAACTGATTGTCCGCCCGTTGGTATTGCTGGCCGACGCGCCCGGAAATCCATAAAGCGCGCCGACGCTCAGGCCGCGATAAGCAGCGCTCTTCCACTTGACCGTGCTCGATAACTGCACGGGAAGCGTGCTGCCGAGACCATCGAGATTGCCTGGATGAAACGCGGAAAAGTCGCCGAGCAACTGCGCTGTCGAAACCGAGCCGAGCCAGTCGAAGTTCCAGTCGGTTTGACGCCCGAGCGTGACCGTGCCGAGCGTCGCGTCGGACATTCCGACATAGGCTTGTCGATTGAAGAACGTCGTGCTGCTGGCGGATGCACCCGTCGTCGTGACAAAACCGCTTTCGAGCCTGAACAGCACCGAGCGCCCCGCGCCGATTTCCTCGACACCCTGAAAGCCGAAGCGGTCCGCCTGCAGGGTCCCTTGCTGCGCGATATAAGCCGACGAGCCGCGCAAATTGCTCACGTATCCAATACCCGAATCGATGCTGCCGTATAACGTGACGCTGCTTTGCGCGAATGCCAGCGGCGAAACGACGAGCGTGGTCAAACCCGCGACGAGTGTCGCGCGATGAGTTTTTGTTGTCATGCTGTCTGGGAGGAGCGTTAGAAGGAGAACTGCCTGAGCTCGAAAGTCCGGAAATCAGGTTGACTGAACCTTCTCCACCGGCGCGAGACGCCACGCGCCGAATATGAGATTGACGATGATCGCCGTCAGCGTGCCCGCCGCCATGCCGTTACCCATCACGATCTGCAGCGAGCCGGGAAGCGCTGCATAGACGTTGGGCACGAGTATCGGTAACAGACCCATCACGAGCGCCGCAGCCAGCGTGTACTGATTGCCGCGCGCGTGCAGATCGACCTTGCCGAGCAGGTTGATCCCCATCACGCCGATCATCGCGAAGACGATCAGCGCGGTGCCGCCGACCACGGGCGCCGGAATCGCGTAGGCAAGGCGTCCGAGCGGCACGAACAGCGCGATGAGCATCAGCATCACGCCCGCCGTCGCGGTGACGTAGCGAGACCGCACACCCGTGGTCTGCACGACGCCGATATTCTCCGCGCTCGTGATGATGAGCGACGTGCCGAGCAACGAGCCGATCAGCGACGCGAGCGCATCGCCGCGAATCGTGCGCGGTACGTCGCGGCGAACGTCGATCTTCCTGCCCGTGATCTCGCCGACGGCAACCGTCTGTCCAGTGGCTTCGGCCATCGAAATGACACTGAAGATCAGCATGGGAAGCGCGGCCAGCACGTCGAAGCGCGGCATGCCGAAGGGCAATAGCATCGGCCACGTGAAGAGCGGGCCGCTCCAGAGGCCGCTTAGCGACATCGAACCCATTGCCCAGGCGGCGAACGTGCCGATGACAAGACCCAGCAGCACCGCGAGCCTGCCCAGCGTGCCCTTGAAGAGACGCGCGACCGCGAGCGTGGCCACGATGGTCAGCAGCGCAAGTCCGAGCGCCTCGGGCCGCGCAAAGCCCGGCGTCCCCGGCTGCCCGACGACGATTCCGGCGTAAATCCGGATGAGACTGACCGAGACGAGCAGCAGCATGGCGCCCACGACCACGCGCGGAAAGAAGCGCAGACAGCGCGCGAATACCGGCAGCACGATCCAGTAGAAGAGACTGGTGAGGATCGCCGCGCCCGCCGCGGTACGCAGATCCGTTTGCATCGCGATGACGGCGAAGAGCATCGCGGGCGCGCCGCCCGGCACCATCACGAATGGCAGCCGCGCGCCCACCGGCCCCGCGCCGAGCGACTGTAAGATCGTGCCGGCGCCGCACACGAAGAACGTCGCGCCGATCAGATGCACGGTCATCTCGGCTGGCAGCGACAACATGCGCGACATCAGAAAGACCGCCGTAACGGGCGATGCGGCCATGGACAGCACATGTTGCAGACCGAACAGCGCGAGTTGCCATGCGGGCAAACGCGCGTCGACATCATGCGTGGCGGATTCAGCTTTCACGAGACCCCCATGGTTTCGAAGCGCGCGGCGCACGGCGCTCAAGCAGGCAACCATGGCAATTGCTCGCGGCGGTAGCGGAAGGTTTGAAAGACGCTGTTCAATTGCCCCGGACCTGTCTCGCGGGCCGCTTCGTCCGGGTATTCGGCGAACCACGGAATCACGTATTCCCATACCACTTCGCCTGCGGGCGTGACTTCGAAAAGACGCCCCGTCGCCGATTCGGTGATATGCGTGTTGCCGTTCGCGAGCCGCTGCGCGTTGCCCATGAACGCGCTGTAGAACATGTTGACCATGTCGTCGGCGTAAGACCATACGATTTCGTGCGTCGACGGATCGATCTCCAACACACGCGAGAATGCCACGTGCGCGCCCGCGCGAAAGTTGCCGTTGTCGAACGTGAGGATGTTGCCGTTGGCGAGCGCGACCGGCGCATGCTGATGCGAAATCACGTCCGGTGGGATATGCATGGTCACGTGGCCCGTTCGACGGTCGACCGCGATAATGCCCGACGTGGTGCGTAAGCTCATCAGCACCTCGCCTTGCGCATTCACACCGAGCCCGTTCACGAGCGGCCAGTGATAACGGCCGAAGCCCGGCGCGATAGGAAAGTCTTTCGGATCGAGATGCTCCCAGGCTTTCCATTCCCACACGAGTTCGCCCGCGCGATTCACTTCGCGGATCACGTCCGCGAACATGGGCTCGTCCGGACCATGCGCCGTGCCGCCCGGCACGCGATCGGCGAAACCCGCGGGCACCGGCGCGCACGCGGCGTACAGCAGGTTTCCGTTCGGCAGCCACTGCGCGTCGTGATGATGCGCCGGGTCCTGGTACCGCCACACTACCTCGCCCTCCGGCGTGGCTTCGTAGAAATCGCCGCCGTGCCACATCGACCAAGGCGCATATCGATCTTCCGAATCCGCATGATTGCCGTTGTAACCGAGATTGCCGTTCGGGAGAATCACCGCATGACGGCCGGGGCGCACCGGCATCTGCCATTCATGCACGACTTCGCCGCGCATATCGACGAGAAACACGCGCCCGCCTGCCGTTTGCGGCGCGATCAGTGTATAGCCGCCAGCGGACAGGTTCGGGTCGTGCGCTATGAGCCCGACGCCGCGGCGACGCTGGGTGATTTGATCGACGGTGGTAGTCACGGTTTGCTCCGTTAAGATGATGGAGCAAAATTTAGGCTATTCCACGCGTCAGTAAAACCTGATTGTTTTAAACGGGTCGTCAGAAAAATCCATACGGTAAGCCATGCGTCCGATATCACAGACCTTCCGTTGCTTCGACGAAGTCGTCAGGCGCGGTTCCATCCGCAAGGCGGCCGAATCGCTGCATCTGACCGCGGCTGCGGTGCATCAGCAGATCCTCAATCTGGAAGAACAGGTCGGCTCGCCGCTCTTCGACCGCTTGCCGCGCGGCATGCAGCTCACCACGGCGGGCGAGATCATCATCGCGGCCGTGCGGCGCGGTCAGCGCGATTTCGACAACGCGATGACTCAGGTCGAGGACTTGCGCTCGCTGCGGCGCGGACACGTCAATCTGGCCGTGTCGCCTTCGTCGGCGGAGTATCTGGTGCCCGGCGCGATTCAGGCCGCGATGACGCGCTATCCGGGCGTCACCTACAGCGTGCGTTCGGGTAACGGCGAAAACATCTTGAAGTGGGTGGAGACCGGTGAGGCCGACATTGGCTACGGCCTGCGTCGCAAGCCGCCGCCCGGCGTCGTGGAAGTGCGCGCATATGTGCAGCACCTCGGCGTGGTCACGCCACCGGGACATCCGCTCACGAAACTCCAGCGACGTCCGCGACTACGCGACTGCCTTGGCTATCCGCTCATCCTGATGTCGCCGGATACCGAATTGCGCGCGATGGTCGATCAGATCGATCACCGCGACCGGCGCAATGCGCGACCGCTCGTCGAAACCAGTTCGGTCGCCATGGTGCGCCGGCTGGTGGCGGATGGCATCGGCATCGGCTTTCTGATTGCGGAGAATGTCGCGGAAGACGTCGCCGGGGGCAAGCTCGCATGGACGCCGCTCGCCGATGCGGGCGCGCAATCGTCCAGTTGCCTGTATCAACGCTCCGATCTGACGACCACGGTCGCGATGGGCATGTTCCTGCAATTTCTCGGACAGGCTATCGAGCAAACCGAGGACCGCTTTCACACGTCGACGCGCCCCGTGCGCAAGCGCGGCGCACGGGTCTAGCGAGCACTATCCTAGCGATGATACTTGTCGTCGAGCTCGTTGATCGCGTTCACATTGCCCGCGCTGCGTCCATTCTCGTCGAAGGTATTGGCGAGAAACGAATCGGCTATGGTCTTCGCGACTTCAGGTCCGATCACGCGCGAGCCCATCGTGATGATCTGCGCGTTGTTGGAAAGCGCCGCGCGTTCCGCCGAATAAGTATCGTGGCACAGCGCGGCGCGAATGCCCGGCACCTTGTTCGCCGAGATGCTTACACCAATGCCCGTCCCGCACACGAGAATCGCGCGATCGTATTCGCCGCTCATCACACCAGAGGCCACGCGGTCCGAGAGATTGGCGTAAAACTCGTTCGGGCTCGCCTCATTGTGCGACACCTCGAATACCTCGAAGCGGTCCTTCAAATAATCCGCCAGCACGCGTGCAAGTCCCACTCCGGCGCTGTCTCCACCAATTGCTAGCTTCATGAGTATCTCCGTCGATTGTTCGATGCAGGTGGCGCATGCCAAGTCAAAGCACCGCGCCGACGCGTTTCAAAATATCCAGATAGCCGCTCACGCTCCACGCCGAACGGCCGATGAAAAGTCCATCGATGTGCGGGCACGCGGCCAGTTCCGCGCAGTTGCCCGGATTGACGGAGCCGCCGTACAAACAGGGAATGCTTCGCTCGAGCGTTTCCTCCGCCACTTTGCTGATCTCGGCTTGACGCGCATCCGCATATTCGGGACTAGCCGGAATGCCGCTCTCGCCGATAGCCCATACAGGCTCGTACGCGAGCAGAATCGGCGCCGTTCGTTGTTCAGGAGAAAGACGCGCCAACGCGCCGCGCACCTCGGTGGCCAACACGTCCGCAGCGCGTCCGCTCTCTTTGTCGGCGAGCGTTTCGCCAATGCAGATCAGCGGCGTCAATCCGTGACGCACGGCGGCCTCGACCTTGCGTCCGACGGTGTCGTCGGTTTCGCCGAAGTGCTCGCGCCGTTCGGAATGGCCGAGTTCGACGAGATCCATGCCGCAATCGACCAGCATCGGCGGGGAAATTTCGCCGGTCCACGCGCCCTCTTCGGCCCAATGCATGTTTTGCGCGCCGACCTTGACATTGGTCTCGGCGAGAATCGACTTCACTTCGCGAATCGCGGTGAACGGCGGAATCACGAAGCACTGGATTCGCGGGTCGTCAGGGCTCGCGAGCAAACCCTCGGCGAAAGCGATCGCTTGCGCCAGGGTCTTGTTCATCTTCCAGCTCGTGCCGACCCAGAACGGGGTATCAGACATGGTTAGGTTGTCGGACAGTGTGTCTTGCAAATGAGGCCGCGTCATGCGCCGGACGTGCCTCATGCCCGCCCGGCGCGCGGATGAAAACGCCTGCTAGGTCACTTCGAAAGCACGAACGGCGCGGTGTATTTCGACACGTTCGCCTTCGTGATCAGCACGCAGTCGAACAACTGCTTTTCGCTGGCGGCGCCCGTCTTGCCGGTCTTCAGGAACTGATCGGCTTCCTGCACGGCCTTGGCGGAAAACTCCGCGACCGGTTGCAGCACGGTGTACTGCAACTCGCCCGCTTTCACTGCCTCGACCGCGGCCGGCGAGCCATCGAAACCACCGACTTTCACGTTCTTCAGCTTGCCCGATTGCTTGAGCGCCGCAATCGCGCCGAGCGCCATTTCATCGTTGCCGCTGATCACGCCGATCACATCCGGGTGCGCCTGCAGCAGGCTCTGCGTCGCATTGAAGCCTTGCGTACGATCCCAGTTGGCCACTTGCGAGCCGACCATCTTCAGATCCGGATACTGCGAGAGCACCGACTTGTAGCCGTTGGACCGCGTCGCGGCGTTGTTGTCCGAAGGCGAGCCGAGCAATTCGACATAGTTGCCCTTCGACCCGACATCCTTCGTCCATTGCTGAGCACCGAGCGCCGCGCCTTGCGCGTTGTTCGACACGAGCTGCGCCTTCGCGAGCCCCGGCTGGTTGATTTCCGCGTTGACGAGGAACACCGGAATGTTCGCGGCAATCGCCTTCTTCACGGCGCCGACGGAGCCGCTCGCATTGGCCGGATCCAGAATGATCGCAACCGACTTGTTGGTGATGGCCGTGTCGATCTGCTGGCTTTCGGTGTTCGTGTCGCCTTTCGACGCCGACACGTTCGCGCTATAGCCCAGCTTCTTGGCTTCCGCCGCCGCGATGTTGCCTTCGGCGAGCCAGTACGGATTGGCGGGATCGTTGACGATAATGCTGATCAGCCCGCCCGCCGCCTGAGCCTGGCTCGCAAACAAGGGCGCAGCCACGGCGAGGGCCGCAAGGATCAAGGTCTTTCTCTTCATAGTCATGGCGTGTCTCTTTCTTGGGTTGGTGTTGGCGCAGGACTTCGATATTCTTCTCGCGTGCCGGAGGTCGGGCTATGCCTTGCCGCCGCCTTGCGGAGAAGCCAGTGGGCCGCCGGTCGGCGTCGGACGCTTGACCTTGCGGCGATATTGAATGGCGTTGAGCAACACCGCGAGCACGATGACCGCGCCGGTGAATACCGTTTGCCAGTAAGACGAGATGCCGATGATCACGAGCCCGTCGGACAGAAAGCCGATCACGAACGCGCCGAGCAACGTGCCGCGAATGTTGCCGGTGCCGCCCATCAGCGATGCCCCGCCGATCACGACCGCCGCGATGGCCGTGAGTTCGTAGGTCGTGCCCGCGGTCGGCCCGGCGGACGTGAGCTGCGACGAAAGAATCAGTCCCGCGATAGCCGCGCACATTCCCGACAGCATGTACACGCTGATCAGCACGCGCTTCACGGGCACGCCCGACAATTCCGCCGCGCGGTCGTTGCCGCCGGACGCATAGAGCCAGCGCCCGAAGGCCGAGCGATTGAGCGCGATACTGCCGAGAATCGCGATGATCGCGAGAATCAGCACGCCCACCGGCACGTTGAACAAGCGGTCGAAGCCCAGGTAGTCGAAGCCGGTATTGCCCAGGTCCGCCTGACCGCCCAGGTTGTTGTACGTGAGGCCATTGGTCATGAGAAGGGCGAAACCGCGCACCACGTACATCACGCCGAGCGTGGCGACGAAAGCCGGCACCTTGAAGCGCGCAATGAGAATGCCGTTCACGAGCCCGATGAACGCGCCGAGCGCGCAGCACAGCACCACCACGACCCAGACCGACGGGTACATGACGACCCCGAACATGTTGAGCGTCACGCCTTGCATGAAAAAACCCGCGACGACGCCCGACAGCCCGAGCGTCGAACCCACCGACAAATCAATGCCGCCGTTGATGATCACGAGCAGCATGCCGATCGCGAGAATCCCGTAGATAGCCACGTGTGAGGCCATCGTAAGGAAGTTTTCTACTGCGAAATAATTCGGCGAGAGAAACGAAAAGATGATGATGATGGCGATCAGCGCGAAGAAGGCGCGTCCTTCGAGCAGCACTTTGCCGAGGTCGAACCCTTCGCCGGACGATCCGGAGCGAGTCGATGTTTTGGCGGCGTCGTTCATGTTCAATGTCTCCAGGCATGTTCTGATTCAGGCGACCACGGCTTCGCCGGAGGCGGCCATGATGTCGTCCTTGTTGGCGTCGGGGCCGAATTCCGCGGAAATCTTTCCGCGCCGCATGACGATGATGCGATGCGCAACGCTCAGGCATTCGCCCACTTCCGACGTCGAATACACGACGGCCAAACCCTTCTTCGCGTTCTCGGCGAGCAGACGAAAGACTTCCGACTTCGCACCGATGTCGATGCCGCGACTGGGTTCGTCGAGCAGAATGACGCGCGGTCCGGTTGCCAGCATCTTGCCGATCACCACCTTCTGCTGATTTCCGCCCGACAGCGAACGGATCGAAGCGCCCGGGCCCGAGGTCTTCACGTGCACGTTGCGGATCGACTGGCCGACGAGTTCACGCTCGACCGGCGGTGACATCAAGATGCCCTTCACGAAAGAGCGGATGCTCGCGAGCGACAAGTTCGAGCCGACGCTCATCGTCGGCACGAGGCCGTCGCGCTGACGATCTTCCGGCACCAGCACGAGCCCACGGCCAATGCGCTGCGCAATACTCAGCCCCGCCATGCTCTCGCCTTCGAGCCGAATGGTTCCGCCCGTCACCGGCAGCCGCGTGCGTCCCGCGACCGCTTCGAGCAGTTCCGTGCGGCCCGCGCCCATCAGTCCGTAGATGCAGACGATCTCTCCCGCGCGCACCTTGAGCGACAGACGATCGACCACGGACACGCCTGAGCCGGATTCATCGGCGATGCTGACATCGTCGATATCGAGCGCGACTTCGCCGAACTCGTAGCCGGTCGGCGGCGAGCCGAGGTCGAAGTTCTCGCCCACCATGTTGCGCACGATCCATCCGAGGTCGATGTCCTTGCGCTCCGCCGTCGCGGTGATGCGGCCATCGCGCAGCACCACGGCATAGTCCGTGACCTGCAATGCTTCTTCCAGATGATGCGAGATGTAGACGATCGATACGCCCCGGCTCGTCAAGTCGCGAATCACCTTGAACAGCACCTCCACTTCGGATGCGCTCAGCGCCGAAGTCGGTTCGTCCATGATCAGAATGCGCGAATCGACCGACAACGCCCGCGCGATCTCGACGACCTGCTGCTGACCGAGGCGCAGATCGCGCACCAGCGTCATGGGGTCGACGTCTTCTTCGAGTTCCTCCATCAGCGCGCGCGTCTGCCGCGCTTCTTCGGCGAAGTTGACGCCGGTCGGCGTGCGCAGCTCGCGGCCCATGAAGACGTTGTCGCGCACGCTCAGGTTCGGCGCGAGACTCAGTTCCTGATGAATGATCGAGATGCCGTGATTGCGCGCATCCGTCGATGACGTGAACGCCACGCGTTCGCCATCCAGCTCGATTTCTCCGGAGGTCGGCTTTTCCACGCCGGAGAGGATTTTCATGAGCGTCGACTTGCCCGCGCCGTTTTCGCCGAAGAGCGTCGTGACCTTGCCGCGATGAATCTCGAAGTTCACGCCCTTGAGCGCATGCACGCCGCCATACGACTTGACGACATCGCGCGCAGACAGCAGCACGCCATCCTTCGCCGCGCCCTGTTCGTTGGTTGGATCGATGGTGCTCATTTCGCGTCCAGCTTCACAGGAGTGACGAGCCAGCCGTTCGGATTGATCAGCTGGAACACGCCGACGACATCGACTGTCTTGCCCGTCAGCTTGGCGGTATCGACCTTCGACAGAACCTGTTTCTTCATCTCCGTGTTGATGGCGTAACCGGCGTTCTGGTAGTCGATCTGATTCGTGAACTGCCCGAAGCTGATGTCGCCCGTGGCATCGCGCAAGTCGGTGCCGTTGATCGCCGGTCCCGTCTGCACGCGTATGACGAGCGAATCGGGCAGGCCCGGCACCTTGACTTCGTACACGCCGGAGTCTTCCTTGCCCGCGACACCCGAGAACTTCACCGACATTTCAGGACCGATGCCGCCGCCCGCGATGCCGTATTGCTTGCCCGCCGCGTCCTGATCCTTGGCAATGGCGGCGGCCAGCGCCGCCGCATCGACGGCGCGCTTTTCTATCGCGGCCTGCGTCTTCGGAAACTGCTTCTTGCCGTAGGCTTCCGGCTCGAATTCCTTGGTCTGCGTATCGGCGCCGGAACCGATCTTCACGATTTTGGTACTCATGGCCATCGCGATCAGCAAAATGGCCAGCAACACGATGCCGATCACAACGCGCATGCCGCGCTTGCCCTGATGCTTGATCGACGGAGTCATTGCGCTCATTGGCTCACCTCGCGGCTGTCCATTCGTTCAGTGCGTGTCATGTCTTCCCCAGTTTTCTGCAATCACGTTGATGACCATCGCGGCGGAGGCCGCGCCCGGATCGATGTGACCGATGCTGCGTTCACCGAGGCGCGCCGATCTTCCCTTGGTCGCCACCATCGCCTTCGTGGATTCCGCGCCCGCGTTCGCCGCTTCGCGAACGCGCGTCAGGATCTCGCTCACGGACAAGCCGTCCGCCATGCCTTCTTCGGCTGCCGAGGCGGCAGGCGCCCACGCATCGACCATGGTTTTTTCGCCGACTTCCGCCTTGCCGCGCGACCGGATGCCTTCGGCCATCGCGACGATCAACCCCGGCGCGTCGTTCAGCGGCAATGCCTGACGCGCACCCGCCGCCTTCGCCGCGCGCATGAACGCCGTTGCGTAAAGCGGCCCCGACGATGCGCCGACCGCGTTGAGAAAACCCTTGGCCGCGGCGTTCCACTGATCCGCGAACGTGCAGTCGGACGGTAATGCGTCGATGGCCCTCGACGCGGCAGAAAAGCCCTGCTCCATCGCGATGCCGTGGTCCGCGTCGCCGATCACGCCGTCGAGCCGGCACAGTTCGTCGCGCGCCGCCGCAATGGTGCTCGCGAGTTCGCGGAACAGTTGCGCGTTGTCGGCGGTGGAAAGCGCGGACATCATGCGGCCCTCTGCTGAAACATCGCGCACTCGCACGGATGATCGATGAGGCGCTGCAATTCATCGTCGAGATGCATGACGGTGATCGACGCGCCCGCCATTTCCAGCGATGTGCACAGCGGCCCCACGAGCGTGCGATGCACGACGAGTCCCGCCTCCTGCAAGCGCTGCGAAACGCGCCGGTTGAGAATGTAAAGCTCCATGAGGGGCGTCGAGCCGAGCGAATTCACGAGTACCGCCACGCGGTCGCCCTTGGCCGCGCCCATCTCGGCGAGGATCGCATCCATGATTTCGTCGGTGATGTCGTCGGCCGTGCGCAAGGCTTCCCGGCGCATGCCCGGTTCGCCATGAATGCCCATGCCGATTTCCATGTCGCCGGCGGCAATCTCAAAGTTCGGTTGACGCGTCTGCGGCAGCGAGCAAGGCGCGAGCGCCACGCCGAGCGTGTACGTGCGCGCATTGGCATGGCGCGCGACGCGCTCCACCTCGCCGAGCGGCATCATCAGGTCCGCCGCGGCGCCCGCTGCCTTGAAGATGAACACGTTGCCCGCCACGCCGCGCCGCGTCTCGCGCTTGTCGCGCGGCGCGGAGGCGATGTCGTCGGTGGTCAGCACGGTGCGCGCCTCGACGCCGTCGAGTTCGAGCAGTTCGGTCGCCATGTCGAAGTTCATGACATCGCCCGCGTAATTGCCGTACATGAACAGCACGCCCGCGTTGCCATGCGCGGCGAGCGCGGCATCGACGGCCGGTTGCGGCGGCGGCGAAGCGAAGACGTTGCCGATCACGGCGGCATCGGCGAGACCGCGGCCGACGAAGCCCAGAAACGTCGGCTCGTGTCCCGATCCTCCGCCGATGATCAACGCCACCTTGCCCTCACGCGGCCCGTTGCGCGCGATGATCGCCCGGGGCGCGCTGTCGCTGCGCGTCAGCAGATCGCCGTGCGCGGCCATGACGCCTTCGAGCATCTCGTCGACGGCGGCGTCGCCATCGTTGATCAGCTTTTGTGTCATCGTGCCTGGCATGTCTGACTCCTCAGATGTTGAGATCGGCGATGCCGGTGTCGAAATGCGGCGCCCAGAACGCCACCGATTCGGCGATCTGCGCGACGACCTGCCGATCCGTCGGCTCGCGTTCCTTGAACGAGAGTTCCAGGCAAATTTCGTTGTCGCGCCCGCCGCCCGCGTGCAGCGCCTCGATGAGCGGTTCTGGCTGAATGCGGCCGCGCGCGTTGTACTCCGCGGTGAACGGGCGATGCCCGCCCTTGTCCATCAACGACTGCTTGATATGGATGATCGGCGACACGCGCGGCACGGCGCGCGCCCACGCATAGGGATCGAAGTCGTCGGGGTTGGAACTGGTGACGTCGCCGTGGTCGATGTCGGCCATCATCCACATGGGAATGGCCATGTTCGCGGCGCTCAGGCGGTCTTGCAGCGCCATGCACGCGGCGATGGTCTCGCCGAATTCGCGGGCAATGGACATCGGTTCCCAGAACACGTATTTCAAGCCGGCCGCTTTGGCATGCTCGGCGACTTCGGCCCAGCAATCGATCGCGGTTTGAAGCAGCGCGTCACGCCGTTGCGGATCGTCGAAATCCCTGTAAGTGAAGATCGCGAACTGCGTGCCGATGGAGTCGCCGCCCAGATCGGCGGTGATATCCGCAAAGGACTTGAACCAGTCGATGTAGTAGCGGCGCACGTCTGCATCCGGATGACCGAAGTGATTCAGACGGCCATACGGCCCGGTCATGCCCGAGGTGATCCGCACGCCGGTGCGCGTCATCGCCGCGCGCATCTCGCGCGTGAGCCGCCGCGTGGTTGCCGCCGGCCACGACGGATTGATGAACTCGTGCGTCAACTGCACGTCGCGGATTTTCATGTCGTGCGCGATGGTGTCGATCAGGTCGCCCGGTTCGGCGAAGCGGTTCACCAGCGGATTCGTGTTCAGTGCAAGCGTGAATGCCATGTTCGTCTCGTGTCTTTAAGCGGATTTACGCACGAGGCCGTCGAGCCAGGCTTCGAACGCGGACTTCTGCGCGGCGCTCATGTGCAAGCCATGCTTGGTGCGCCGCGTGAGCATGTCGTCCGCCGACTCGGCCCATTCGTGCGACATCAGGTAGCGCGCTTCCGCTTCGTGGAAGTTCGGTCCGAACTGCTGGCCGAGACCGGCGAGCGAGGTCGCGCCGTCGATCACCTGCGAGGTCAGCGTGCCGTAGGTTTGCGTGTAATAGCGCAGCAGATTGCGCGGCAGCCACTCGTAGCGGCTTTGCAGACTCGCCATGAAGCGCGGCACGTCGGCGCCTTCCATGTCGCCGCCCGGCAGCGTCGCCGATGAAGTCCAGTCGGGGCCCATCTTCGGGAAGGTCGGCTGCAGCTTTTGCAGCGCATGTTCGGCGAGCTTGCGAAACGTCGTGATCTTGCCGCCGAAGACATTCAGCAAGGGCGCGCCGCCGCTGGCGTCGAGATCGAACACGTAGTCGCGCGTGACCGCCGACGGATTGCCCTTGCCGTCGTCGTAGAGAGGACGCACGCCCGAGAACGTCTGCACGATGTCTTGCTTGCGTAACGGATGCTTGAAGTAGCGGTTCACCGCCGTCAGCAGATAGTCGATTTCCTCGTTCGATATCTGCACGGTTTCCGGCGCGCCGTCCCACGGCACATCGGTCGTGCCGATGAGCGCCTTGTCGCCCTCATAGGCGTTGATGAAGATCACGCGCTTGTCGTGGTTCTGCACGAGATACGAGTGCGGACCGTCCCAGAACTTCGGCGTAACGATATGACTGCCCTTCACGAGCCGCACCTTGCGCGTCGACTTCGCGCCCGCGCGCCCGATGACATCCGATACCCACGGTCCCGCCGCATTGACGAGCGCGCGTGCGTTCACGACGCGCGTCGATCCCGTGCGCGTGTCGCGCAGTTCGACGCGCCACGCATTGCCCTCGCGCCGCGCGCCGATGCATGCGGTGCGCGTGAGCACTTCGGCGCCGCGCTTGGCGGCATCGACGGCACTCAGCACGACGAGACGCGCGTCGTCGACCCAGCAATCGGAATACTCGAAGCCACGCCGGTACTCGTCCTTGATCGGCGCGCCTTCCGGATTGCGCCACAAGTCGAGCGAACGCGTGCCCGGCAGCTTCTTGCGGCCGCCCAGATGGTCGTACATGAAGAGGCCCGTGCGCACGAGCCATGCGGGACGATCACCCGGACTATGCGGCAGCACGAAGCGCAGCGGCCAGATGATATGCGGCGCGGCATTGAGCAGCACTTCGCGCTCGATCAGCGCCTCGCGCACGAGCCGGAATTCGTAGTATTCGAGGTAACGCAGCCCGCCATGCACGAGCTTGCCGGAACGCGACGACGTGCCCTGCGCGAGATCGTCCTTCTCGCACAGAATCACCGAGAGTCCGCGGCCCGCCGCATCGCGCGCAATACCCGCGCCGTTGATGCCGCCGCCGATGACACACAGGTCCACCCTATCCTTCTCGCTCATCTCAGCGTTCCATGTTCGACGTTAGTTGAGGCCTGCGGCTAGCGCGTTCGGCCGATGCCGCGATTTCAGCAACCGCGCCGTTTCATCCCAGGTCGGTACGAGCGCCTCGCGCGCCTTCCGATACGCGGGAAAAAGCTGCGCATACAACTGCGTCAGTTCCGCATCGGGCGCTTCCACTTGTCCGAGCAGCGGCGTCACCCATTGCGCGATGCACGTGTTCATGTCGGGATACACACCGAGCGCGACCGCCGCCATCATCGCCGCGCCCGCCGCGCCCGCTTCCTCGCGCAGCGAGATACGCACCGGCGCGCCGACCACCGCGCCGAGCACGCCGCGCAACGCGCGCGAACGCGTCGCGCCGCCGGTGAGACGCAGTTCATCGGGCATTGGAATGCCCATCGACGTATAGCAATCGCGCGCGGCCATGCCGAGCCCTTCGACCACCGCGCGAAACAGATCCGGGTAGCGGCTCTCGCTCGTGAGTCCGATGAAATCCGCGCGTGCGTTCGGGTCCACGAAAGGACCGCGCTCGCCGGCATCGGAGATATAGGGGTGATACAGAAGCGCACCGGGACGTCCCGACTGCAGCCATCCGTCGATACACTTCATCCGGTCGCCGTGCGAAAGGCTCGTGCCGAACTGCGCGAGCAGATCGCACGCGAGATTCAACACCCAGTCCACGTTCAGCGTCGCCGCCATGTTCGACTGCACTTGCGCCGACATGCCCGGCACCGGCAACGCGATCACGTAACCCGTACCTTCCGCGTTCAGATGGATGTCGGCGTTGTGCATCGCGCGCATGTGCATGCCCGTGGAGCCGACGATCGAGCAACTCGCGCCCGTCGCGCCTTCCGTGTGAATGCCCGCGCCGAGCGCCGTCAGCACGATATCGACGAAGCCCAGACACACGGGCGTGCCTTCGAGCAGGCCGGTCGCGGCGGCGGCGTCTGACGTCAGCGGATGCATGATCTCCGTGCCGTCGATGATTTCCGGCAACAGGTCGCGCCACGCGGTGAGGCCGAGCGCTTCGATCACCGTGTCGTCGTATTGGCGCGTGCGAAAGTCGCCGTAGGTGAAGCTCGCCTCGGACGGATCGGTGGCGCGCACACCGGTGAGATTGAGATACAGCCAGTCCTTGCAATGCAGTGCCACTTCGGTGCGTTCGAGCACTTCGGGCGTCGTCGCGGCCATGTGCGCGATCTGCGCGCCCTGACTGCACGCGGCGAGTCCCGTGCCGGTCGCCTGGAACCGCGCGCGGCTCGCCGGTCCTTCCTGCAACAGCCGCACCGTGTTCGCGGCGCGCGCGTCGAGCCATAGCCATGCGTCGCTCGCCGGCTTGTTGCCTGCGCCGACGAGCCATGTGCCGTCGCCTTGACCCGTCACCGCCAGCGCGCGCGTGCGTTGCGCGAGACCTTCGATCTTCGCGCCCAGATCCCGCAAGGTCTTCGCGCAGTCGCCCCAAGTTTGATCGAGCGATTGAGTCGCCGCGCCATCGGGGCTCGTGGTGTAGCGGTTCGGCACCGAGGCGACGGCAATCTGCCGTCCCGTCAGGTCGAAGGCCACGGCCTTGATGACCGAGGTCCCCGCGTCGATGCCGATGAGAAGGTCGCGTGCGTTCTCGCTCATCACGCCGCCTCCGTCGCGACAGGTTCCATCTTCAGCGCCAGCGCCGAGGCTTCGTCGGTGATCAATCCGCTCAGAAGGCCGCTATTGAGCACCGCGCGAATCGCCGCGATCTTCGACGCGCCGCCCGCAATCGCGATGATGCGCCGGCCCTTGAGGTCGTCGAGTTCGGGCGCGACCGTGCGCGCCGCCAGCGATGTTTCGACGGATTGGCCGGTATCGCTGAAAAAATGTCCGAGCAATTCGCCTTGACCGCCCTTGTCGCGCACTTCCTGAATTTCGTCGGGCTCGATCATTTGCGATGCGACGAGTTGCGCGTCCGCATTCACCGATCCGATACCGACGACCATCAGATCCGCATGCGCCGCCATGTCGAACACTTCGCGCACGCCACGCTGCGCCAGCAACACTTCGCGATCCTCGGCCTTGTTGGCGAAAAACGGCAGCGGCAGCACATACGACACCGCGCCCGTCTGCTCGGCGAGCCGGTGAATCACGTCATACGGATTTGCCGTGTATTTGCGCGTGACGCCGCCAAGCAAGGACACGAAGCGCACCGTGCCCGCGTCCAGGCGCGGAATGTTCTCCACGACGGCCGCGAGCGTTCGCCCATGTCCTATGCCGATCACGCCGCCTTGCCGCGTCGCGATCTCGCGCTGCATGAAGTGCGCGCCAGCGACGCCAAGGGCACGCAGCGGCAGATCGCCTTCGTTCAGATCGGGGACCACTTCGCAATAGCTAAGACCGAAGCGCTGCGCAAGCTCCGCTTCGAGCACGACGCATTCGGCGACATCGCCGTCGATGGTGAACTTGACCGCGCCGCTCTGATTCGCTCGCATGATCAGCCGATGCGCCTTGACACTGCTCACGCCGAGACGAGCCGCGACGTCGGCCTGCGTCTGACCGGCGGCGTAGTGCAGCCACGCCGCGCGAATCGCAAGACTGTCCTCGGCGTCACGCCTGTCGGCGGATTTCGTCATGTCGTCTCCGTGCGCACATTGAAGTGATATTTTTTCTACGTGCTGAAATTTTTTTCACTGTAAGCACAATAGGCAACCCGATCCTCGATTACCATCCGCTATAACCCTAGATAAGCATCGCGCAGTCCGAAGGCGGAATGTCGGCTTGACGCGATGCAACAAAAAATTCGGAGACACGATGGAGACGTATCTGCTTGGCGTCGACAGCGGTTCGACAGCCACGAAGGCGGTTGTTTTCGACACGGCCGGGCGCACCGTCGCGGTGGGCAGCCGGCGCGTCGAACAGCGGCAGCCGCGTGCGCGCCATGTCGAACGGGACATGCGAGAAACCTGGGATGCGGCCTGTGGCGCCATTCGCGATGCGTTGAGCGAGATTGCGCCTGGTTCCATTGCGGCCGTCGGCGTAACCGGACACGGCGATGGGCTCTATCTCGTGGATTGCGCGGGCGCGCCGCTCGGCGCCGGCATTCTCTCGCTCGACAGCCGCGCCTTCGACGTCCGGGAACGCTGGCGCGAGGAAGGCGTGCTGGAACGGGCGCTGTCATTGACCGGACAGCAGCCTTATCCGTACGCCGCCGTCAGCCTGCTGAAATGGATTCAGCTCAACGAGCCAGCGCGCTTCGCGCGGATCGGCCATGTCTTGTTTTGCAAGGACTGGCTGCGGCTCTGTCTCACGGGCGTCCCCGCCACCGATCCAACCGAAGCCAGTTCGTCCTTCACCGATGTGAACACGCAGCAGTACAGCGCCGAGGTCATGGCGCTGTACGGCCTGGGGACTATCGGCCAGGCGCTCGCACCCATCGTCGCGTCCACGGCGCAGGCCGGCCGCGTGACGGCGCTTGCCGCATCGCAAACCGGCTTGAAGGAAGGCACGCCCGTCGCAACCGGGCTGCACGACGTCACGTCGAGCGCGCTCGGCATGGGCAACGCCGAACCGGGCGTGTTGTCGGTGACGGCGGGAACGTTCAGCATCAACGAAATACTGTCGGATCGGCCGCAACTCGATCCGCGCTGGTCGTGCCGTAACGGCACACGGCCCGGCCAGTGGATGAACATGTCGATTTCGCCCGCTTCGTCGAGCAATGTCGATTGGGCTTTGCGCGAACTCTTTCAGCACGAAACGCAGGAAGCGGCACGGCGCGGATGCTCGCTGTTCGATCTCATCGGCGACGAAGTGCAGGCGGTGTCGGCCGAACCGAGTTCGGTCATGTTTCATCCCTTCCTGTTCGGTTCTCCGTTCGAGCAGCCGGCGAGCGCGTCGTTCTTCGGCTTGCGCTCGTGGCACCGGCGCGCGCATCTGGCGCGTGCGGTGCTCGAAGGCATGGTGTTCAATCACCGCTGGCACATCGAAGCGTTGACGAGCGCTTTTCCGGCGCATCGTGCGGGGTTGACGGGCGGTGGATCGTCGAGTCCGTTGCTTGCGCAGTCGTTCGCGGATGTGCTTGGCATCGCTATCGACATACCCGAAAGTCAGGAGGCGAGCGCGCTCGGCGCGGCGCTTTGCGCAGGCGTCAGCGTGGGCGTTTTCGATTCGCTTGCCGATGCCGTGGCGCGCGCCTGCCGCGTTGCGCGCACGCATGAGCCGGACCCGCAACGCCACGCGAAGCTCGACGACGCGTACGCGCTCTGGTCGCAACTCATCGCCGCAGTTCAGCCCTTGTGGCCCGCGCTCGACCGCGCGGCCACCTCGCATTGAAGCCGGAGAATCTCGATGACAGAACGAAACCGCAATTTCTTTCTCGACCGGTTGAAGCAGAGCCCGAAGATCGGCGTGTTGATCGTGGGCGGCGGCATCAACGGCGCGGGTGTGTTTCGCGATTTATCGCTGCAAGGCGTCGACTGCCTGTTGATCGACAAGACCGACTTTGCCGCCGGTGCGAGTAGCGCGCCATCGCGGCTCATACACGGCGGCGTGAAGTATCTGGAGACGGGCGAGTTTCGCCTCGTCGCCGAGTCGACGTTGGAGCGCAACCTGTTGCTGAAGAACGCGCCGCATTACGTGCTGCCGCTCGAAACCGTGCTGCCGATTCACTCGTACTTCGGCGGCATGGTGGCGTCCGCTCGACGCTTCTTCGGCATGAAGGCCAAGCTTGCGGATCGCGGCGCGATCATCTCGAAGATCGGCCTTGCCATGTACGACTTCTTGGGACGGCACGACCGCACGATGCCGCGTCATCATCTCGCGACGCGAGCGCAGTCGCTTAAAGACCTGCCGCTGCTCGATCCGGCAATCAAGGCGACCGCCACGTATTACGACGCCAAGGTGACGCAAGCCGAACGCCTGAATTTCGAACTCGTCGCGGACGGGCTTGCCGCGTGCAAGCAATCGGCGGCGGCCAATTACACGAGCGTGGAGCGCGTCGAGGGCGGCGTCGTGTGGTTGCGCGACCTCGTAACGGACGAGCTCGTCGCGGTGCGGCCCGAGGTCGTCGTCAACGCGGGCGGTGCGTGGATCGACAGCGTGAATGCTTTGCTCGGCATAAAAAGCAAGTACATCGGCGGGACGAAGGGTTCGCATCTGATCGTCGATCACCCCAAGCTCCATGCGCAACTGCGCGGCCGCATGGTGTACTACGGCTCGAAGGACGGGCGCATCTCGCTCATCTATCCCTTCATGGACAAGTTGCTGATCGGCTCGACCGATATCCGCACAAGCGAGCCCGACGCCGTGCGCTGCGAGGACGATGAAGTCGCCTACATGCTCGGCGCGCTGCGGGAAGTTTTTCCACGCGTGGTGTTGAACGAAGCGAACATTGCGTTCCGATACAGCGGCGTGCGCCCGCTGCCCTATTCCAATGCCGCCGATCCCGGCGATGTAAGCCGCGATCACGCGATGCATGTGGATCGTCTTGCCGGCACGCAAGTCCCAGTTTTATCGCTCGTCGGCGGCAAGTGGACGACGTTTCGCGGATTCGCCGAAACGGTCACCGACGACACGCTCGCACGCCTCGGACGCTCACGCGCGGTCCGCACGCGTCACACGGCGATCGGCGGAGGCCGCGATTTTCCGCGCGATGCGTATGCACGGGCCGAATGGATCGGCAATGTCGTTCGACAGTATGGGGTGTCGGCCGAGCGTGCCGGCGGCTTGCTCACGCGCTATGGCACGACTGCTTCGGCCGTCGCGGCCTTTTGCGCGGGCGCACCGGATCGGCCCTTTGGCAGCGCATCGGACTTTACGGTGCGCGAGATCGAGTACCTGTGCGCGCATGACATGGTCACGCGTCTTGCGGACCTATTCTTCCGTCGCACGACGATCGCGATCTCCGGACATCTGACGAACGCGCTGTTGCTCGAAGGCGCGGAGATCGCGGCACAGGTGCTGGGTTGGGACGAACTTCGCAAGCAGAAGGAAATCGATACGACGCGTCAAGCGGCTCGCGAGCGGCATGGCATTGCGCTGCCCAGAGTCGAACTCGCGCGACAGACTATCGATTGATGCGGAGCCTCCCGGTTATCGCATTGCGGACTAAGGTTAGCTCGATCAATCTGTTCCGCCCGCATGGGTTGCGTTGATACGATTTCTGCTTTCGTTCAGCCCACTCATTCCCATGATTGCATCGGTAAAACTCAGGACGTTCCTGCTCGCGCTGACGTTGAGCCAAGCCGTCTTCATCTCGCCCGGCTTCGCCGCGGACAATACCGCGCACACACTGCGCGTGGGCTTCGTGCCCGGCCCTTACGCGGACGAGTTTCGTCAGGGCGTCGAACCGCAACTCTCGAAGAAGGGCTACACCGTGCGCTACGTCGAGTTCAGCACCGGCCTGGAAGCGAACCAGGCGGTGTATCGCGGCGAGATAGCGGCCGACGTGATGCAGCACAGCGTGTATCTGAAGTCCTATAACGACCGCAACGGCACCGATCTCGTCGGCGTGGTGCAAGTGCCCACGCCACCGATGGGCCTCTTCTCCACGAAGCACCATGCGCTTGCCGAGGTCCGGAAAGGCGCTACGGTTGCCGTGCCCAACGATCCCGTCAATCTGGAACGCGCGCTCAAGATCCTTCAGCGTATCGGCTGGATTCGCATCCGTCCGAATCCGAATCCTGTCGATGTAACCGAGCGCGACGTGACCGATAATCCTGCCGGCATCAAGCTCGTGCTGCTCGAATCGGCACAGGCGCCGCGCGCGTTGGAAGACGTGGATTTTGCGGCGATTCAGGGCAACTTCGCGGTATCGAGCGGACACGCCCTGACAACGGCGCTGGCGCTCGAGGAGATGACTTCGCCCTACGTGAATCAGGTCGTGGTGAAAGCCGCGAACCAGCATTCGCAGACCACCGACGATATCGTCGAAGCGTATCGTTCGGATGCGTTCAGGCAAGCCATCGTCGGCAATCACGCGTATGACGGCTTTCGGCTGCCCGACTATTTTCCTCGATGACTTCGAGCGGCGCCCCCTTCACTGCTGTGCGCGACTGCTCGAAGCGAGCAATCGTTTGATCGAAGCAAGCCCACGTCCGTGCGCTGGCGGCATGGATGTCCACGCATCGGCTTGCATCGGAAATGTCGTCGAACGAGAAAGAACGGATGAACGTGACTTGCGGATGAGTTCACGCGAAACGCAGATTGCTCTCCTCGACCCCACCCGCGAGCCAGAGTTCGAGCTTGGCCGGCGGCAGCGGGCGGCTCAAATGAAATCCCTGCGCAAGATCGCATTGCAACTCCCGCGGGCGCGTCATCATTTGTTCGCTCTCGACATCTTCGGCCACGACCTTCAGTCCCATGTTGTGCCCGAGATCGATGGTCGAGCGCACGATGGTCTCGTCGTCTTTATGATCCGTGATGCCCATGACGAAGGATCGATCGATCTTGATCTCGTGCACGGGCATGCGCTTCGGGTACGACAAAGAAGAGTATCCCGTGCCGAAGTCGTCGACAGACAGGCGAATGCCGAGCGCATGCAGACGGTCAAGGGTTTCGATAGCATGGTTCGGGTCGTCCATGCGTTGGACTTCGATCCGGTGATCGATGCCGCGCACCGAGCAGCAGCCAGCGAGCGGGCACCGACGCGATTGCGGAATAACGGCGCATGAGTATGAAGCGCCGTTTTCCCACATCGATAAATCAGGCAGTCAGATTCACGGGCAAGTCCACGACATGCCAGTACGACGCATATTCCGGCCCTCGCGGCGCACTCGATAACTTTTTGGTGAAGCGCACATAAACCTTGAGCGCAGTGCCCGTGTAAGTGTCCGCGAGAGCGATCCTCAGGTAGACCTGCTTGCCATCGAGAACATTCGGCGTCGCAAGCGAGTTATTGACGTTCGGGCCGCCGCCGTTCGTCAAGTTCACCGTGCTCGGTCGGGCAATGGGCGCCGGGCTCGCCTGATTCGTCAAGACGATGCTCGTAACCTGCCCCGCCATCACGGCCCATTCCACGGTCCAGTTCGCGTTGAAGGAGGCGAAGTCGTCCCCGTACGCACCGGTGTAGCCCTGAATGGTCATGCATAGCAATTGGCCGGACTTGAGACCCGCGGTTGCCGTCGTCGCGCTGTCATAGGTGGTCTGCGTTTCGTCGCCGATACGAAAGCGTCCGATCACATAGCCGCCGCTGCTCGTTCCGTTCACCGTGGGAACAGCAAGCCGGGTCTTGATGGTGTCCCAGGTCGGATTGTCCTGTGGCTCGGTCCACGTTGCGTACGGTACGTCGGTAGCCCAAGTTGGCACATCCGGTAATACCGAGCGGCCCGCCCACTGATAGGCGGAGAAGGGGCTGACCTCGGTAAGCACGGGGCCATCGAAGCCCACACCCTTCTTCTGCGTGAGGAGCCAGTCCTGCCACGGATAAACACTCGTAACGGGCGTGGCCGGGAAATACTGCGTGCCCGACAGCGCGTGCGTTCCCGTCACCACGTCCAGCTTGATGTTGCGTTTGCCGAGAGCGGACAAGTCGTTGTACACCCGGTACGCTTCGTTCACTGGAATGTACTGATCCTGCGCCCCGTGCGCGATATAGAGGTTGACGTCCTTTAACTTGGTCAGGTCTGCTTCGTTGCCCCAGGTCGTATGGACGACCGTTCCTGAATTGATGAAGAGTGCCGCGAACAGATCGGGTTGCAACGATGCCGCTTCGTAGGACCAACCCGCGCCCTGCGAGATGCCTGTTGCGTATATGCGCGTCGAGTCGACATTGCCTACGCGCGTCGAGATGGCCTTCATCAACTCGCCGATGGCGTTCATATAGACCATCTCGGCGTCGTAGTTGACGCACGCTTCCCAAGGCAAGGTCACCGTCACGATGTATGACGGATACTTCGCCTGCAAGGCCGCGTTTGCGAAATCCGCCGCGCCGTTGGAGGCATAAAAGTTGGTCGTCATGTTGGCGTCGTTGCCCAACCCGCCCAGCACGGCCACCAGCGGATATGTCGTCGATGCCACCGTTTTCGGCGTGTAAAGCCGCACGTACATCTGGCCGACGCCGTCGTTTGCTGTCCCGACTGCATCCAGCGTTTTGTCGATGGGAAACGTCCACTTGTACCATTCGAAGTCGGTGTAAGTGTCTGGATTCGCGGCTTTGGCCGTTGGATCGAGCGCCAACGTCCCTGAAGATTTGGATGAATCGTCTCCGCCCCCGCCGCACCCGACGAGCAACGCGAGCGGCGCGGCGCCGAGTAATCTGGCAAAGTCTCGCCGACTCATGCCTTCGCGACGCGCATCGCTCGCTTTTACGCCGTGCTTCTGGCTCGCGTCATCGTCCGGTTTCCTGAACATCGTCTCTCTCCTCGTTTGAATGCATGGATCGAACGCATGAGCTAACGTGCCTTCGGTCGATCGCGTCAGCCGTTTTGTTTTTGTAAATGTACTGACTAGTTCGCATGCGGATCAGTAGGAGAACACCTTACGATCGTTTTTTCTCTTTATGGTCTAGTGGGATGCGACGAAGGTAATTAGTGCTGTGACGCGCCGCACCAACGTAACGGCGGATAGGGACTTCGTAAGCGGTGCTTTACTACGATCGCGCGACGACATGATCATCGCGCGAAGATTTCAGACCGGACCTTTGAGCGTCCGATCGAAGAATTCGATCATCGTGGACCAACCGCGCTCGGCGGCCTCTTGGTCGTAGACCGGAAAATCCGGCTTCATCCAGCCGTGCGCGGCGCCGGTATAGGTCTCAGCGACATACCGAACGCCGGCCTGCTTCAACGCGTCTTCGAAGCGCTGCGCCATGGATGACGGATAACTTCCATCGGCGTCGGCCGCTGCGATATAGAGTTCGGCCTTTAGTCGTGGCGCTGAAAGATGCGGGCTGTCAGGGGCATCCGTTGCGAGATTGCCGCCGTGAAAGCTTGCCACCGCCGCGAAGCGATCGGGATATTGGCCAGCGGCGGTGATAGCCATGCCGCCGCCCATGCAAAAACCGACCGCGCCGATACGTTCGGGTTCAACGTCCGTGCGCGTGTCGATGTAGGCAAGCAATGCTTCTGTATCTTCGGCCGCCTTCGCGTTACCCGTGGTGACCATCAGTGGCCCGAGGATCGCTCGCACATCGCCCTTGAATACTTCCACGGGATCGAAAGGCCCGTACGAACCGTAGCGATAGAAAAGGTCTGGCAGCAGGACGACATAGCCCGCGTTCGCCAGCCGTTGCGCCATATCCGATACAGCTGGACGTATGCCGCCCGCATCCATGTAGAAGACGATGGCCGGCGAAGGCGTTGCCGTATCGGCGGTGAAAACGTGAACGGGACACATACCGTCGCGAGTGGAAACGCTCACCTTTTCATAAGCCATGATGTCGTGCCTTGAGTCGAGAGCCGTGCTTGGGAATTGTCGAGAGATCATGTGTGAGCAAGACGCTTCAATCCTTGACCAAACCGCCATCGACGACGAGGTTCTGTCCCGTCACCGCTCGCGCCCACGGTGAGAGAAAGAACAGCACTGCGTCGGCGAATTCTTCCGGCGTCGTGACACGGCGCAACGGCGTGAATCCGGCGACCATATCGAACACGGCTTCGGGCGTCGCGCTGCTGGCATCGGTGGTGCGCAAGAGTCCGCCGGAAACCATGTTCACCGTGATGCCGTCCGGTCCGAGATCGTTCGATGCAGTTCTCGTCAACGCGAGCAATGCCGCCTTGGCCGCCGTGTAGTCGTGATAAGGCACGACGGGGTTCTGAAAAAGGTTGGTGCCGACATTCACGATACGGCCAAAGCCAGCGGCACGCATTGCGGGCAACGCGGCTTGAATCGTATTGAGCGCGCCCTTGAGCGCGCCTTCGATCTGCTGCTGAAAGCGCGTCCATTCGATATCGCCGATCTTCGGTCGCGCGTCGCCATCGAAGCTGAATTCGGCAAGCGCGTTGTTCACGACGGCATGTATCGGCCGGCCGCTTTTAGCGAGCGCTTCGTCGAAGAGACGCGCGACGGATGCCTGATCCGTGATGTCGGCCTGAACCGCCACGACGCGCGGTCCAAGCCGCTCGACCAGCGCGTTCGCTTGCGCTTCGCTACGACGATAGTTGATGACGACACTGGCGCCTTCACGCGCGAGGGCTTCAGTGATCGCCGCGCCCAGTCCGCGCGCGCCGCCGGTGACGAGTACGTTTTGTTCAGACAGCAGCATCGACATCTCCAAGGTTTGTTCTGGAATAGCCGATGCATTATGCAGCATGGGGTTAAGCGGCGCGTAAGTACACACGCGCTTCAGGCGCGCCGCAGCCTTCGTTTAAGGCGTACGCAGTTGCGTCACGAGCAATCTTTGCGTCTAATTTAGCTAGACCATAGCGTGGCTTCGGACAGCGCCTGCGCGGCTATCAGCCTTTGCCAGAGCGCTCGAAAAAATTGCAAGCCACGCGCTTCTTGCCAGCAACCGTCAATGCAGCCACTAAACCCAATTCGCTCAGGCGAGATCGACTTGTCGCGGTCGCAGAATCTTTTCGAATTCTTTTCTTAAGATGCAATAGCAAGCGCACGCCTGCTTCTCTAGACCAGCGCGATCGAGAATTTCAATGCTGCCTCGGCCGTGCCGAATCAAGCCTGCATCGTGAAGTTTGCCCGTCGCCTCGGTGACGCCTTCTCTTCGCACGCCAAGGCTGTCCGCGACGCCTTGTTGAGTGACGCGCAAGACCATTGACGGCGCCCGGTCCGCTTGCGTCAATAACCATCGGCACAATTGCTGGCGCAGCGAATGATGTCGGTTGCATGCGGCTGTCTGTGCGACCTGTGTCAGCAACGCCTGCGTGTAAAGAAGCATTAAACGGCGCAAGAACGCCGAACGGCCAATGAGTTCACGCAACGCATGAGCCTTGATGCGGTACGCAGATCCGGGAAACTGGACCTGAACACGCGTTGGCATGAACTTGCCGCCCGTTAGCACCGGCAAACCTGTCATGCCCTCGCGCCCGACGGCGGCAATCTCGGTCGATGCACCGTCCTCCACCATGTGAAGAAGCGAGATGATCGACGTAGTCGGAAAATAGACATACTGCATTTGTTGGCCGGGATCATACAGGCGTTGTTCGCTACGCAGTTCGATCAACTCCAGATGGCGTGCGATCTCTTTCCACTCCGGCGCGCGAAGCGAACATAGCAAGGCATTACCATGCAGATCCGATGTCAAATTCAGCATGCTCTTCGCTCGTTTAAGCTATTGCATAACCTTAGCATTTTTTCGTTTGCAGGTTGCTTTTAGCCTTAAGCGGTTGTTGGTCCGGCAGCTATCCTGTCAAGCGAAAGCTATAAGCGCTTAGCGTCTTAGCGGTCGTTTTGTTAAGGCGCCATCAAGGTCTGATCTTAAGCCTTGAACGGCTTTTGTCGAAGTGGTGACAAGAAGCTAAGAAAATGCTTCTTCAGACGCTAAGGCATTAATAGCTGAATTTGGCTCAAGCGTCTTTGAAGATCGCCACCGCTGATTCTTCTTCTTAGAATCGAACGAATCGCTCTGTTGCCAGCCATCGTCGTGAGTCAAAAATCCGGGCACGACTATCTGTTGTTTTAGGCAAAGTCAGCCACCCGACCTCCGCCGCGCGCCGACTGCATGCTTGCCATCTTGCTGTCGATAGTGGCTCCTGCACTTTCAACAAATGCTCGCGAACACGTCCATGAACACAACCCAATGCTTTCTAAATAATTCTATTTTCCTGTCATATACATTTCATCATCCTGCCTTACATTCCTCTTTCGACGCTGCACGCGGGCCGAGTACCTAAGCAGCCTGATCCCCCGATCATCGATAAAAACAGGAACTCCCCATGTCCGACCGGACGAATCTTTCCCGCCGCCGCACGCTTAAACTTCTTGCGGGGGCGCCGATGTTACCGCTCGGCGGATTCGCCGCCGCCACGACGCTCGCCGGCTGCGGCGGCAGTGATTCCAATGCGGCCCCGGCTGCCACCGCGACGTTCGCAAGCGCGGCATTCACGTCGATGGCCGCACCCACGCTCAACGACCCCGCGTCGATGGCGACGACCACGGTGAAATCGTCACTCAACGTCACGTTCGCGGACGGCACCACGCAAGCGTACAAGCTCGCCTATCAACCGTTCTTCGTCACCGGCGACATGGTGCCGAACGGCAGTGGCGGCAACATCCTTGCAGGCGGTTATTACGATATCAACGGCCAGCCGATCATCGATACCTCGGTGCCGGGCAAGGAGCGTCAGTTCTATTCCGACTGCCCCGACGGCAGTTCGTTGCTCACGCTTGCCAATGCAACGGTGCCGGGCATCAAGGGCAAGACCGTATTCGCCGTGGTGCAGTTCGAATACACCACGCGGGATCAGAGCCTCGCGTCGCAGTACGGCCAGTTACCCTCGCCTATCGCGGTATTGACGCTCGATCAGAACCCGACGACGGGCCACCTCACGCTGGTGAAATATCACAACGTAGACACCTCGAAAGCGAACGGTCTGTGGATCACGTGCGGCGCGAGCCTTTCGCCCTGGAATACGCACTTGTCGAGCGAGGAGTACGAGCCGGACGCGTCGAGCATCGCGAAAAACGCGCAGTTCAAGGCCTTCAGCCTAGCGCTATATGGCGACGCGACGCGCGCCAATCCCTACCACTACGGGCACTTGCCGGAAGTCACGGTGAATCCGGACGGGACGGCATCGATCAAAAAGCATTACTGCCTCGGACGCATCTCACACGAATTGATCCAGGTGATGCCGGACCAACGCACCGTCATGATGGGCGACGACGCGACCAACGGCGGCTTGTTCATGTTCATCGCGGACAAAGCGGCGGACCTCTCGTCAGGCACGCTGTACGTCGCCAAGTGGACGCAGACCTCGTCGGCGGGCGCGGGATCGGCGAACCTCTCGTGGATTCGCATCGGCAATGCCACGAGCGCTGAAATCGAAGCACTCGCCGGATCACTCAAGGCAGCCGACATCATGGACATCGCCACCGCGGACCCGGCGGACGCCAGCTACACGAAGATCAATTTCAACGGCACGTTCAACTGGGTCCGCGTCAAGCCGGGCATGGACAAAGCGGCGGCGTATCTGGAAACGCACCGCTATGCGGCGCTTATTGGCGGCAGCCTGGGATTCACGAAGCTCGAAGGCACGACGGTCAACTCGAAGGACAAGATCGTGTACACGGCGATGTCCCGAGTCGAGAAATCGATGGTCAAGGGCAACGCGGCCTCGCGCGATGTCGCGGTCGACAAGACCATCGTCGCAGGCGCAGTGTACGCGCTCAATCTCAAGGCCGGTCAGAAAGACGTGACGGGCGCGGCGATAGACAGCGAATGGGTGCCGGTCGACATGGCCGCGCCCGCCGCGCTCGTCGGCGAGGACCTGGCTGCGCCCGACGCGCTCGGCAACCTCGCGAACCCCGACAAGATCGCGAATCCGGACAACCTGAAGTTCTCGGAGAAGCTGCGCACGTTGTTCATCGGCGAAGATTCCAGCACACACGTGAACAACTTCCTTTGGGCCTATAACGTCGATACCCAAACGCTTGCACGCGTGCTTTCGTGCCCGTCGGCGGCGGAATCCACCGGATTACACGCGGTCGACGAGATCAACGGCTGGACCTACATCATGAGCAACTTCCAGCATGCGGGCGACTGGGAGAGTCCGCTGCATGACAAGGTCAAGGCGACCGTCGATCCTTTACTGCGCGCGAATTATAAGGATCGATTCGGCGCGACTGTCGGTTATCTCACTGGCGACGCGAGCAGCATCAGGCTAGCGAAGGCTTGAGAAGCGGCATGCCGGCACTTCGCTGCGTCTGCAATGGATGAACCGAACTTGAATCTGCAGCCAGGCCCGCAGTGTCGCTCACGACCGTCGGGCCTGACGATAAAAATCGCTACGACGCGTTCGCCTCAAGCAAACTACTTGACGGCACCCGACGACATGTCCGAACTCTGCGGCATGGCTTGCGACGAGGCTTTGTTGCCCGGCTCATAGGTTCGGTTCACATCTCCCGGATCTCTGTTCCACGGACTCGACACTGGCTCGCTGTGGTAGGTCCTTTCGGACGTAGCCGCGCCATGAGCACCACCGCTGCCGCTCCCGCCGTTACCGTTTCCGCCCGCCAGCGCGGGCATGGACACCAGCGCGGAAACGAGTGAAGCCAACACGCACGAAACCTGGACATACGACGCAGTCTTTGCCATTTCGGAACTCCTTAAGGACCACAAGCCTCGACACCCGTGTTCGATTCGTCGGTCTGATTTTGATAGAGCCGCGACGGGTCAAACATGCCGCAGCAAAATCAATTACGTAGAAGCCTGGGTGTTGGATGCAGCATTTCTTTTATTCATCAGAGTATGCAGTTGCTTTTCCGCCAACGAGCAAAGACGATCGACGGGTACAAATCTGGCTAAAGCGCTCACTTGGAGCGCTGATCGAGGAACGAATTCAGCGCTCGGTCCCGACCATCCAGAGAAACTCATGCTCCCTTACAGCAGACAGGGCCAAGGCGACGTCACCTTCGTGCTCATGCATTTCTTAGGCGGCTCACACCGTACTTGGTTTCCTACCTTGCCTTTTCTCGACCATGAACACCTTTGCGTCGCGCTCGATACCCCCGGCTTCGGCGATGCCGCGCATATCGAAGGCTACAGCGTGAGCGAGATGGCCGATCACATCGACGCTACCATCCGTGCATTGCAACTCGAACGTTGCGTGCTCGTCGGTCATTCGATGACGGGCAAAGTCGCGGTTGTGCTCGCGGCCCGCAAGCCGGACTATTTGGCAGGCTTGATCCTCGTCGCGCCCTCGCCTCCCGGACCGCAACCTATGAGTGAGCAGGACCGGGAACAGCAACGAGCGTATGGCAAGACTCGGCCGGAAGCGGAAGCGTTCGTGGATGAATCGAGCGCACACCGCTTGCCGGATGATGTTCGCGAAGTCGCAATCCACGATGCCCAACGCGTCGATCTCGTTGCCTGGCGCGCATGGGTGGATGGCGGCAGCAAGGAGGATTGGAGCGATCGCATCGGTACGCTCGATTATCCGGCGTTGCTCGTTTGCGGCGCGGACGATAAGCAAGTGCCCGGTCCGGACGAGCAACGCATGACAACATTGAAGCATTTTCCGAATGGCAACGTGAGCGTGATCAATGGCGCAGGCCACCTCATGCCCTTGCAGACGCCGCGGATCTTGGCACAGGAGATGCTGAAATTCGCAAAGGCGCTTTAGCCACGATGACTTGCGTGGTTGCGGAATCAATCAACTAAGGGGAATTCATGGACTTGGGAATCAGGGGGCGCGTGGCGCTCATCACCGGCGCGAGCGGCGGCATTGGTCTCGCGGTTGCAAAACAATTGAGTGAGGAAGGCGTGCATCTGGTGCTGTCGGACGTGGATCAACAAAAGCTCGAAAAGGAAAGCGGCGCGCTCGCGCAATCCAGCTTGTTGATTGCGGCCGATATGACTAAGCAACAAGAGGTAGACGATCTCGTCAAGCGAGGCACGGAACGGTTCGGGCAGATCGACATCGTGGTTCATACGGCTGGCGTTACCGGTGCAAAAGGCGATCCGCTCGAACTGGCGGATGCAGACTACGAGGAAGCTTGGGCGACCGACTTTTTTTCGGCTGTACGTGTGGCTCGTGCGGCCATTCCGCCCATGCGTGCGAAAGGCTGGGGGCGCTTCGTTTGCATCACGTCCGAGAACGCGGTGCAGCCTTACTGGGAAGAGGCGGTGTACAACGTTGCCAAGGCCGCGCTTGCTGCATTCATCAAAAATCTGTCCTACAAAGAGGCTGCACACGGCGTGCTGTGCAATACCGTCTCGCCTGCATTCATCGAAACCGGCATGACGAACGGCATGATGGAAAAACGCGCCAAGCAAATGGGCGTGTCCTTCGACGAGGCGGTCAAGAGTTTTCTCGACGAGGAACGGCCGGGAATCGTTCAAAAGAGACGGGGTCAGCCCGAGGAAGTCGCGGCGGCCATCGCTTTGCTGGTTTCGGATCGTGCGTCGTTCATCAACGGCAGCAACGTTCGGGTGGATGGCGGCTCGGTTCAGGCAATCCAGAACTGATTTCGATTCGAAGCGCGCACGCTCGCCAGACATGCGCGCTTCAAAGCCAGCCCATTGCCGATGCCTTGAGCGTTGCCGCCGCGCGTGTCGAGCATTCGAGTTTGCGAAAAATATTCTCTACGTGTGTGCGCACGGTGCTTGGACTCAAGACGAGTTCGCGTGCGGCTTCCTTGTTACTCGCGCCGCGAGAGATCGCTTTCAAGACGTCGATCTCTCGCACGGAGAGCAGCGCCCGCGACGGGGCATCGCTTACCTGACGTCTTACGGGAGCGTCGGCGTCGGTGAGCAGCGCATCGACCGCATTGGCATCGAAGCGGCCTTTAGCGACTTCGTTGAGCATTCTCTGTGCGGCCTCGTTGGGTGAAAGCGCCGCTCGCCACGGACGCAGGGAACGAAGCGCCACCCACGCAACAGACGCGGCCAGCACGCGCGCTTCCAACCCAAGCGCCTGATCGCGCACGCCGCGAAAATAGCCCGAGCCGTCGAGGCGTTCATAGGCATACGATGCGACCTCCGCCGCTTCACCTATCGCGCCCGCCAGACGTCCCGCACGCGACGTCCAGTACGGCACCAGACGCACCTTTTCCCACGCGCTTTCGCTCAAACGCTCCGGTTGATTCCACACCGCGTTAGGCACCGACGCGCGGCCAATGCCGTGGATCAACCCGGCGTGATAGACCCGGGCGCGCGATTCATCGCTCGAGGTGAGCCGGGCGCACGCCGCCAGTGCCGTCGATGCAACCGCGCGCGAGAAGCCCGTCATCCACGGAAGTTTGAGGTCGATGACGTCTGCGATCAACTCCGGCGAAGTGGTCTGCCGCATGTGCGCGGTTGAAAGAACCGCATCGACTTCGGCGGGCGTCAGGCAATCCAACTCCTTCAGCCAATGCACCGCATGGCGCTTCGCATATCCTACAAGCACTGCCGGATAGCGCATGTCGGCGCGCTTCGCGATTTTAGCGAGCGCCCCGTCCACGCCATACACGCGGCTGTAGATTTCCAGATCGCCCGCTAGCGAGACGATGGACACAGGCACGGGAACCGCTTCGTGCGTGAGATGCGAAGGCAAGCCGCGACCGTCCCACGTCTCGAAGATGTGCCGCAACGCCGTTTCGGTCGCGCGCGCGAGTCCGAGCATGCGCGCCACTTCTCCCGCGACCTCGCAATGGGTCACGGCAAGCGGCGTGAGCGCCGCGCCAGCGTCGTCGAGCGCTTCGAGCGGTTCCGCCCAATCCGGATGATCCTCGAGCATGGCCTGGCGAAACGCTACATCGTCACCGAAAACCTGCGCGAAGCCCGACGCATTTGCCGTGCAACCGGACCAGCGCAGCAACGCCGCCTCGCGCACTACGTCGGCATTCGCGATCGCGAGACCGGCCGCACTCGCCAGACGCGAGGCGAGCCACGCCGTACGAGGCGAGTGGTCGGTTGGCTGCCCCATGCTCAAGTCACCGATGAAGGCGAGCGCCTTCACACAATCGAACACGAGCAAGGGAGACTGGCCGGCTTCCTGATCAGTCATGGGATGACCACGAGAGTTTTGCACGGAAATGCGCCCACTATACGCGACATCAATTTCCCATAGCCTCGGTCATTTGACCGATGCACAGTGCACGCGCGAGGTGCAAAGATCTCGGTCATCGTGAAGCGCCAACCAGTCATTGCAAGGAGTCACCATGTCCGACTACTCACTGCCAGAAAAAACGCTCGCCAACGCAGAGCGCTGGCTCAAGAACTACTATTTCACCCGCGCGGCGGTTTCGATCGTATGGGTGGCGCTGGCCTTCGTGGTCGGATTGCACTCCGTGGCCGGCGCTGCGGTTTTGCTGGTCATCTACCCGGCATGGGATGCGCTCGCGAACTATATCGACATGTCGCGAAGCGGCGGGAAGACCGGCAATCGCACGCAGGCGATCAACGTTGCGATCAGCGCGGCCACGACCGCCGCCGTGATCATTGCGCTCAAAACGAATACGGCATGGGTCCTCGGCGTCGTCGGCGTCTGGGCCATTTTGTCCGGGCTGCTTCAACTCGCCACCGCGTTACGTCGATGGAAGCGCTTCGGCGCGCAATGGGCCATGGTTCTTAGCGGCGCGCAATCGGCACTTGCAGGATGCTTCTTTCTGGCGCTTACACCCGCACCTCTTACGCTTGCGATTTCGAAGATAGCCGGTTACGCGGGCGTCGGTGCGGCCTACTTCCTTATCTCGGCCTTGTGGTTATCGGCTGCGCAATTTCGGCGTCACCGCGCGAGCACGGTCTGAGCAATCGAGCGCGCCGAGATGGGTTGCAGCGAAGAATGCTCATACAACGACCGCGATGTATGGGCACCTTTATTTGTAACCCTGCGCCTGTAGGCCGAACAGGTGCGCGTAACGTCCATTCAGCGCGAGTAGCTGTCGATGGCTTCCGCTTTCCAGTATCCGCCCCTGGTCCAGCACGATGATTTGGTCGGCTCCTCGCACGCTCGAAAAACGATGTGAAATCAGAATGGACATCCGCTGCCCTGACTGCGCCTGAAACTGCTCGAACACCCCAGCCTCGGCTTCGGGGTCGAGGGCGGCGGTCGGCTCGTCGAGAATCAGGATATCCGCGCTTTCCCGCATATAGGCCCTTGACAGCGCAATCTTCTGCCACTGCCCGCCCGACAGTTCTCGACCACCCGCAAACCAGCGTCCGAGTTGCGTCTCGTATCCGTTCTCCATCTGCTCGATGAACGCGGCAGCCATGCCCTTCTGTGCCGCTTCGCTCCATCGGGTCCTGTCCGAGAAGGCTTCGATATCGCCGACGCCCAAGTTCTCGCCAGCCTTGAACTGGTAACGAATGAAGTCCTGGAAAATAACACCGATCCGGCGACGCAGTGTGTATTCGTCCCACTCCTGGAGGTCCGAACCATCGAGAAAAATACGACCGGCGGACGGCGTGTAAAGGCGCGTGAGAAGCTTGATGAGCGTGGTCTTGCCCGAGCCGTTCTCGCCTACCAAAGCAAGTGTCTGCCCGGGCTTCAAATCGAAGCTGATGTCGGTCAGTGCCGGGCGCTCGGCACCCGGATAAGCGAACGACACCCGCTCGAACTGCAGACCTTGTCCCGGAAGCGTTCCCTGAGTCAGATGACCGGAGCTCACGTTTTCGGGCTGCGCGAGGAACTCGAACAAGTCGCTCAGGTAGAGACCATCCTCGTAGAGCCCGCCAATCGAGGACAGGCTGCTGCTCACCGCACTCTGACCTTGCCTGAACAGCACGAGGTACATCGTCATCTGCCCCAGCGAGATGGCTCCGCTCACCGTCTCAAGGACAATCCATCCATAAGCCGCATAGAACGCGATGGTGCCGACCACGCCGAGCAGAAAGCCCCAACCGTCTCGTCGCAGCGTGAGTGCGCGGTCTTCGGCATAGAGCTTCTCGAAGGTGTCGCGATAGCGCTGCAGAAGAAGCGGGGCAAAGCCAAACAGCTTGACTTCCTTGATGTTCGCTTCACTCGAGAGCAGAGACTCGATGTAATTCTGCTGTCTGCTTTCGGGCGTCCTTCGCCCAAAGAGCCGGAACGCGCTACCCGAGAATCGCGCTTCGGAAATAAAGCTCGGAATGGCACCGACGACCAGAATAACAAGCGCCCACGGCGAAAATCTCACAAGCAACACCGCGAAAGTCGTGACGGAGATGAGGTTTTGTACCAGACCGAGCGACTTCATCACGAGCGACAACGGCCGTGAAGACGCGTCTCGCCGTACTCTTACAAGGCGGTCGTAGAACTCTGAATCCTCGAATTGAACGAGACTCAATTTTTGAGCCTTCTCCAATATAAGCAGGTTGACCTTCTGCCCGAGTTGCGCGCGGAGTAGCGCCTGCAGCAAGGACAACGACCGCTGGCTTGCCGCAAGCGCGATGAGCACCAATGCTTCGAGGAGGAGATAGCGAACGACCGGCCAATGTAAGCGATGCGCTGGTTCGTGGGAGGCCGTGACGACCGCGTCGACGATACGCTGCCCAATGACCGCGGCCGCCGCGGGAAGCACGCCGGCAACGATGGTCGCGACGAGAAGCCCACTGAGAAATAGCGGTGACGTGCTCCAGACGAGCATGAACGCTTGCGTAGCTCGCTTGAGAAACTCGCCGACCTGACGCAGCATTTTCATGGTTCTGCTAGGCGACATTAGAATGAGAGATGATCCGGAATATGCAGTGGATGCCTGGTCGCACGTGGCGAGCCTGCCAACGTAGACGGTCCCGTTGTCCGCGAGACGAGCTTACCTCACAACGAATGGCAAGACCGCATGAACAGACGTGCGCAGACCGTATGAGCGGTCGGTAAGAAAACACGCTTCTCCGGGAACTCCCACCAACGGCATCCGCTGCTTCGCTTCCGGACGTGCAGAAATCTGGAGCTGCAATGGCTGGGAGCCTTGGAAATAGAATACAGTCCGGCAGTTCAGCACGCGGGTATGGCCGGCGTCCGGACGGCAAGATGGATTGACCACAAGGAAGACGCATGGACTTCGATGCAGTCGTATTGGGCGGGGGTATTGTCGGAACGTCGATAGCGATTCATTTGCAGCGCCGTGGACTCGCCGTTGCACTGATCGATCGCAAGCCTCCAGGCAATGAAACCTCACTCGGCAATGCAGGAATAATTCAGCGCGAGGGCGTTTATCCCTATGCTTTCCCTCGTGACCTCGCCAAGATTGCCAGGTATGCGAGCAATCGCGCCACGGACGTTCGATTTCATGCGGCGGCAATGCCTAAGCTGGTGCCGTTTCTTTATCGTTATTGGCATCATTCGCGCGCCGACCGTCACGCAAAGATTGCGAAGGCTTACTCGACCCTCATCGAGCACAGCGTCTCGGAGCATCGCGAGTTGATCGAAGCGGCCGGAGCGCAATCTTTAGTGCGAACGCAAGGCTGGATAAACGCTTTCCGAACTTCAAAAGCGTTCGAAGCGGCCATGGCGGAGGCGTCGCATTGGCAGGACGCCTATGGCATCCCGTTCGACGTTCTCGCCGACGGCGCTTTACAGGCAGCCGAACCCTCTCTTGGTCCCGCGCTCAGATATGCAATCCGGTACTCGTCGGCAGAGTCCGTGAGCGATCCATCGGGGCTCGTCGGCGCTTACGCAAACTTATTCGAAAAGCTCGGCGGCACGTTCTTCATTGGCGACGCGTCGACACTCGAGTCCGGGTGGCGGGTCACCACCGAGTCGGGTGTGGTCACCGCGGACCAGGTCGTCGTTGCCTTGGGACCGTGGGCCAATGACGTCACGACGAAGCTGGGTTACGCGTTGCCGCTCGAAGTAAAGCGCGGCTACCACATGCACTATGCGGCGAAGCCTGGAGCAACGTTGAATCAGCCCGTTCTCGATGCGGAAATCGGTTACGTCATCACGCCGATGGTTCGTGGCATCAGATTGACGACCGGCGTCGAGCTAGGCCTTCGTGACTCACCGAAAACGCCTGTGCAACTCGAGGCCGTGGAACCCTTCGCCCGTCAGACGTTTCCAATCGGCGAACGTCTCGACGAGGCGCCCTGGATCGGACGCCGGCCTTGCACGCCCGACATGATGCCTGTCATCGGCCGCGCACCGAATCATGAGAAGCTCTGGTTCGCCTTCGGGCACGCTCATCACGGGTTGACACTCGGCCCCGTTACCGGACGGCTCATCGCCGAGTTGATGACGGGCGAAGATCCGTTCGTGGACCCGCATCCGTTCCGGGCGGAGCGGTTTTAGGCCGCTTAGCGTTTGCAAGGCAAGTGCAGCAACGCGAGCACATCGAGGGAACATTCCCGCATGGCACGGCACGTCGTGTCATACCGCGAGCAACGGTGTTGTTATGATTGCGTCGTCGCGAGGCAACGTTACGCGACGACGCCCCTCGTCCTCGAGTTCCCTGATGCTCACGCACCATCTATCGTTTTTCAAGCGCCCTTGGTGGGGTGTCATGGCGCTGACTTTCGCGGCGTTCATCTTCAATACCACCGAATTCGTGCCCGTCGGTTTGCTTACCGCAATCGGTAACAGCCTGGACATGCGTCCGACCGACGTCGGCGTGGTGATGACCATTTACGCATGGACGGTGTCCGTCGCGTCATTACCGTTGACCTTGTTCGTCCGCGAAGTAGAACGCCGCACCCTGCTGATGCGCGTCTTTATCGTGTTCATACTCAGTCATATCGTGACTGGACTAGCGCCGAACTTCGAGATATTCGTACTGGGTAGAATCGGCATTGCGTTTGCGCATGCCGTCTTTTGGTCGATCTCCATCCCGCTCGTCGTGCGCCTGGTTCCACCGGACGGAGAGCGCCGTGCACTCGCGATGATATCGATCGGAACATCGGTCGCCATGGTGGCCGGTGTCCCCATCGGACGAGCGATAGGCGATACCTTCGGATGGCGCGCGACCTTCCAGATCATCGCAGGCGCAGCGGTGCTCGGCATGGGCGCGTTATGGTTGACGTTGCCAAAACTCGATAGCCAGGGTTCAGGTTCGTTGAACAGTCTGCCAAAGCTCCTCAAGACACCCGTGCTGGTTGCGCTCTTCGCGGTGACGGTTCTTACGGTCTGCGCGCACTTCACTTCCTACACTTATCTCGAACCGTTTGCTCGCGCCGTGACAGGCGCGAGCAATATCGAAGTGACATTTCTGCTGGTGCTGTTCGGTGCCGCGGGCGTTCCGGCCGCGGTCTGCTTCAGCCGCTTTTACGCCAACCGCCCGCGCCGGTTCCTGTTGTGGACCTTGTGTGCCCTTGCCGCTTGCTTGCTGTTGCTTTGGCCTTGCGGACAGTACGTCGGCACGCTGTCGATGCTCTTGCTGTTCTGGGGCGTGGCGATCATCTGCTTCGGGCTTGCCATGCAGGCACACGTGCTGCGACTGGCTCCGGATGCGGCAGACATAGCCATCTCGATGTTTTCCGCTCTGTACAATATAGGCATCGGAGCCGGCGCGCTGGTCGGAAAGTTCGTCGCGCGCGATGTCGGGCTAGCCTGGATCGGAATGTTCGGCGCAGCGGTCGCCGTGCTTGGCGCGGTAGTGTGTTGGCTCGCGTTCTTGGCGGCACGTCGTGGGACGCGGCGCGCTGCGCCCTTGTTAACTCACTAGCGAGCCGCGTGGTCGGGCGTGGTTGGTCGGATGTCATCCGACCCGTGTCGACTTTCGTGAACCGCACGTCTTGCAAGAGCATCGAATACTCGAGGCCGGTGAGTGTTCCTTGCGACAAAGAAATCGAATAGGCGCGCTCCCGCGCGTGCATCTGAGTAACTGGCTTCGATCGTCGTTCTTGCGCGCCTGCGTCGCACGAATCGTCGGGACGAAACAGCATTGGAAGTCGCAAACAAAGAGGCTATTAGCAGCACATGGATATCTTTTATCACGCGCCAAGTTTCGAGCAGAACGTCAAGAACGGGCTGGTTGGTTCGATTGGCTCCAGCAGCGCCAAACTGGTAACGCTCTCCCAGCGGCTGCCCAAGCGGATCTGGGTCTTCAAGACGCCAAGAGGTTTGAAGGGCTCTATTCAGTTGCTCGCGTCATTGCTCGTTTGCGATGAACCCAGCGTCGCGGTGCAGTCCGACCAACCGCACATGGTCTTCTACGACGTGTTTTCGCCTGAATCCGTGATTTTTACGGAGTCAGGGACGCCCGAGCGCATCGAAGAAGTCTCGGGGTACTTCCAATACCGGTGGCATGCCGCCTTCAGCGCCAGTTTTAGAGGCGACGTGGGACTGCAGGCCATGGAAGCCGATGTCGTGCGAGGGCTGGAGGCACTGGTTTCCGGTTGGGAAAGAGTACATATGCTCGAACGTGTGAAGAACGTCGACAGCGTTCGGCCTATCAATCCCTTCGCGCCGCGCTGAACAGTCGGAAGCCAGCCGTTACGCTTGGTGTAACCGAATACGCCGTGCGACAAAGCACACGGCACATCCGTGATGGTGGTCGTGGCGCGGCGGCCGCCGGCGTCCGCCTTCAGCCGCCCCGTTTATTCTTCTCCTAACCCGAACAGTGCATTCTGCGCCGGGGTGATTCCGCAAGAAGCGCAAACGCTGCAGTATGGCTTCAAGCCGCTGCAGACCGGTTCCGAGCCAAACAAGTGCTCGCCGGGACGCGGCGCCATAACCACTCCTTGTTCGGGATACACCATGACCGCGATTCCTGTCATTCGATACCAGTCCGAGAATATCGATGGGCTCAACGTGTTCTACAGAGAAGCGGGGCCTTCGGAAGCCCCCGTGGTGCTGCTGTTGCACGGCTTTCCCACGTCCTCGCATATGTTCCGCAATCTCATTCCCATCCTGGCCGAAAAGTATCACGTAGTCGCGCCCGATTACCCGGGCTTCGGTCAGAGCGATGCGCCCGATCACACCGTCTTCAAGTACGGCTTTCAGCATTACGCTGAAATCGTCGATGCGTTGCTCAAGCGTCTTGGCATCGACCGCTTTGCAATGTATGTGATGGACTACGGCGCGCCGGTGGGATACCGCCTCGCGCTCATGGACCCGGCGCGGGTGACGGGGCTCATCGTTCAGAACGGCAACGCGTATGCCGAAGGGCTGCGCGAATTCTGGAACCCGATCAAAGCGTATTGGGCAGACAATTCGGTCAAGAATCGCGAAGCGCTGCACAGTCTCGTGACGCTGGACACGACGATTTTTCAATACACGGACGGCGTTTCGGATGTATCGAGAATCAGCCCGGATAACTGGATTCACGATCAGGCGCTGCTCGACCGGCCCGGCAACCGCGAAATCCAGATGGACCTCTTTCTGGACTATGGGACGAACGTGCCGCTCTATCCTGAGTTTCAGGCGTTCTTCCGTGAGCATCGGCCGCCGACCATCATCGTGTGGGGCAAGAACGACAAGATCTTCCCGGAGGAAGGCGCGCATCCTTATCTGCGGGATCTTCCGGATGCGCAAATACACATTCTCGAAACGGGACACTTCGCGCTGGAAGACAAGCTCGACGAGATGGCGCCACTCTTGATCGATTTTCTCGATCGCTCGCTCGTGCGATCGAAGACGTAGTAAGCGGGCAGATACCGCAAAGCGCGACGTGACCGCCGCAACCATCGTCCGTCGCGCGCTTGGTACCGAATGTGTCCGATTCAAAATGTCGACGCTGCGTATAGGACGTCCGCAAGAACTTCGCTCGCGCAGCAACGGTCGGAATCGGTCTCACTCGTGTAGACTGCGCCGTGATTTCGACAGATCGGCTGCCTCGACGCGGCTTATCCCGCCGGGTCCGGCGTGTGTCGATATCCGCGTTCGACGCGACCATCGACGCTAAATGGTCTCGAACAACCGGTAGCAGGCCGGAGCGATTACTCTTTCGAGCCGCCAGCGCAAGAACAAATAAAAAAGGGCATCTCTGGAACACCCCCTGACTGAAGCGCAAGTCCAATCTTCGAATAATGATTGGATATGCGAAGCCGCATGTGACAACGTAACCGACGTCTCGACGAATTCCCGATCCGGCGAATTCGATACTGCGACAAGCGCCCTCGCCGTCAATGGCTGGTGTGTCGTGCCAGATTTTCTGACACAGCCTCAGACACAGGCATTGGCTACCGAATGCATGGCGATGTATGCAGCCCAGTTGCTGACACCCGCCCGTGTGGGTGCCAAACGCGCGGCCACGCTCTTGCGCGGCGACAGTACGCGCTGGTTCCAGCCCGATGCGTTGAGTCCGCGGCAGCAGACGTTCGCCGATCGCATCGAAGCGCTGCAGATGGCGCTCAACCGCGCACTGTTTCTAGGCCTGGTCGATAGCGAATCACACTACGCGGTGTATCGGCCAGGTACCGGATACACACGTCATCTCGATTGCCTGCGCAATAACGACAGCCGCGTGATTTCCGCCGTGTTCTATCTCAACGAAGCGTGGCAGGACGTCGAAGGCGGCGCACTGCGGCTCTACCTTGCCGATCAGACACATCACGACGTCTTTCCACGCGCCGGGACGCTGCTGTTGTTTCTCTCGGCACAATTCGAACACGAGGTGCTGCCTGCGACGCGCGATCGCATGAGCATCGCGTGCTGGATGAGGCAACGAGTGTGACGCTGGCGGCACGCAAGCCACGTTCATACGTTCGCTGGCGGCCGCATGACTGAACGAACGATAGCGAGCGGCCCGGGCCCTCGCTATCGTTGTCCTGCTTCTACGCTTTTACGCTTCGTGACTGAGCGCGGCAGGCGGAATCGGGCCGCGTACGAGCAACCAATAGCCGATCACCGCAACAGCGGCAACGCCCGCTCCCACGAACAGCGCGGGCTGGAACGAATGCGTCTTTTGCACGATGAAGCCCGTGACCACCGGCGCCAGCGCCCCGCCGAAGTAGCCGCCGAAGTTCTGCATCGCGCCGATCGACGCGGTGCAGTTGGCGGGCGCGGCAACGGACGCCGTCGCCCAGGCTGCACTGCTCGATACATACAGAAGCAACATCGAGATGGAGATGAACACGACGGCCAGCGTCGCGCTGTGCGTGAGGCCCGTTAGAATCGTGAAGACGCAGACACCGAAAAGCGATGCGGCCATCGGGTATTTCCGGCTGTTGACCGCCGATACGCCGCGCCGCGCAAGCACGTCGCAGATCTTTCCGCCGGACAAACTACCCACCACGCCGAAGAGATACGGAACGGCCGCCACCCATCCCGACTTCGAGATGGTGAGATGAAATTCCATTTGCAGGTACGTCGGCAGCCATGCGTTGTAAAGCCACAAGACGTAGATCGTGCCGAAGAAACCCAGCAGCATGCCCCACGTCGTTCCGAACTCCAACAGACGGCGCCACTCGCGCCACGTCGGGCGGGTCTGCACTTCGCCATCGACATCGGTCAGATAGGCGCGCTCCCGATGCGTCAGGTCGACCTGACGCGGGTCGCGATGCACGAGGTAGAAGCACAGCGCCACGACGAGGCCCGCGATACCCATGATGCCGAACATCCATCGCCATCCGACAGTCAACATGACGACCGTGAGCAAGGGCGCCGATATGGCGGTGCCGAGCGTCGACGAGCTGTTCCAGATGCCCGTGGCGGCACCGCGCTCTTTCTTGCCGAACCAGTCACGAACGACTTTGGCGCTCGTCGGAAATTGCGGCGCCTCGCCTATGCCGAGCACCATGCGCGCCGCGAAGAACTGAGCGAAACTGGTCACGACGCCGCCGAACGCTTGCGCTATCGACCACATCGCAAGGCTTACAGAAAGCATGACACGCGCACCGAAGCGATCGACCAGCGCACCCGCTGGGAGTTGCGCAAAGGCATAAGCCCATAGAAACGCCGACAGCAACAAACCCATTTCCCCGACCGAAAGGCCGAGATCCTGCCGGATAAGCGGATTCGCAATGGACAGCGTCGCGCGGTCGATGTAATTGATGACTCCGCTCAGGAGCAGCAAAGCAAGTGCGGTACGCTGAATTCGCCGCACTCTCGGTGAAGCCTGGTCATTCGATGCCATGCTCTCAGCATCGCCAAGGTCGGATTCCGGGACATGCGGCGCCGTGGTGGATTGCTCCATGTATCTGTCTCCTGGATGTTTGGTTTTATCAGCGAAGCCGTTTTTAAGATCCGAACGCGAGCAATACTGCATTGGACTGACGCACGATAGCTCCGCCTTAATTAGAAATCCAATCAATTTGCGCGTGATGTGGCCCGGGGAAAACCCGCGTTCTGCCTTGGATCGAGGCGTGCATGAAACGGCAGCCGCCACAAGGTTACCGCGCGCACTCGCCGTAGTTGTAGCAGCAACGGCCGTTGTCACCAGACTGAAATTGGTCTATATTTAGTCTCGTTCAACCTGTAGAACGGAGTATTCGATGCACATTGCCGATCATGTGAAGCCGATCAGCTATTTAAAGAGCGAAGCGGCACAAATCGTCAAGGACCTCGCCGAGTCGGGCGAGCCGCTAATCATCACGCAGAACGGCGAAGCAAAGCTCGTTGTGCAGGATGTGCGAACTTACGAAGCCGCCCAGCAGACACTCGCCATGTTGAAGATTCTGGCAATCGGTCAAAAGCAGATCGAACGCGAGGACTATGTCGAAGGCGATGCATTCTTTTCGGAACTCGACGGATTGGACCGCGAGGAAAGGCTTCGTTGATGCCGGTGCTGTTGAAGTACCGGGTGTTGCCGACAGCCCGAATCGGCATCGAGGAACTGAGAAGTTATATCGTCCGTACTTTCGGCTGGGAAACGTGGCGCCAGACCTCTGCGCACTTGCAGGAGACGATCACGCAAATCCGCCAGTTCCCCGAGAGCGGCCATATTCCGGTTGAACTCGAAGGTTTCGTCGACGACACTTTCCGGCAAGTCATTTCCGGCAAGAACCGAATTGTCTATCAGGTGCGCGAAGGCGTTCTGTACATCCATCTCGTCTGCGACACGCGACGCGATCTGCAAGCGCTCCTTCAGCGAATCGTGCTGCGGCTGATCTGAACCTAGTGGTACCGCACGTCAAGGACGTGCGGTACCACTTAATTGCCGGCATCGTCCGTGGATGAGGCCTCGTCCTTCGTTTCCTCGTGCTTTATATGCGGCTTCTTTCCGGGCTGCGGCGCGTGTTCCGCGTCCGGCGCGATGTCTTCGCCGTGATGTTTCTTTTCCTGCTGCACTTTTTTGTCGTGCGCGACGTTACGGGGATCGGTCATGGATTATCTCAACGGTTGGTTCGACTTGGCCGCTCAAGTTCGCGACACCGAAAAGGCAGCGCAGATTCCGGGCCAGCTACCGGCGCGAAGCTGGCGACGCGTTCCGTTGAGCTGCCAGTTCGCATCGAGAAATTTGCCCGCGGTTGGCAAATCGAGCGCACAGGCGCCGAAGGACTTCGAATCCGCGCCGATGTGAGCCACGGCCGTGTCCGGCTCAGCGCGTAGTCAGCGTCTTCGCATTGGCATGCGCCGGCATGTCGTTGCCGCGCACGGCTCTCATCCGCGCATCCTGCCTTAGGCCCCAGATCCATGTCACAGCGAGACAGGGCAGGAGCGAAGCGATCGAATAGCCGACGCCCGCAAGCGGGTTGCCGGTCAGATTGACGAGCGCGAGGCTGATCAAAGGCAGAAACCCGCCGAACACCACGTTGCCGAGTTGTTGTGCAAGGCCGAACCCGGTCGTGCGGCTCTGCGGAGGAAAACACTCGGCGACGAACGCAGGCAGTGGCGCCATGATCATCGCGGTCAGCACGGCGAGTACGGCGATCAGCAGCGAGACGGAGATCCACTGCGACGACGCCGCGCTGGCCCTGATGCCCGCAAACGCCGGATAGACAGCCGCGATCCACATGACGATGCCGATCAGCATCACGCGCGCGCGCCCGATGAGATCCGACAATCGGCCGAACACCGGATAGAGCGGCGCGGCGATCAAGATGCCGGCGCCGAGACACACGTTGGCCTGTGTCGGTTCGACTTTGAGGACGTTCTGCAAGAAATAAAGCATGTAGACGATCGAGGTGTACAGCGACACCGAGGTGCCGCCTTGCGCGCCGAACATCGCCACCAGAATGGCTTTCCAGGACGTTCTGCTCGACAGTGTCTCCTGCAAGGGCCGCTTCGACAGCCGGCCTGCGTCGCGCATCTCCGTGAATACCGGCGTCTCCGTCATGCCGAGCCGTATCCACGTGGCGACGGCCACGATCGGCGCGGAGATCAAAAACGGCGCCCGCCATCCCCACGATTCGAAGCTGGCCGTATCGAGCGAAAGCTTCAGGGCCGAGACAACGACGAGCGCAAGTAGCAAACCGATGCTCGCCGTGCTCTGCAAGACGCTGGTCGCCATGCCCTTGCGGCCTTCCGGGGCATGCTCCATGACGTACACGACAGCCGAACCATACTCGCCGCCGAGCGCGACGCCCTGCACGATGCGCAATGTGAGCAGCGCGATGGGCGCGGCAATGCCAGCAGATGCATAGGTAGGCAAACAACCGATGCCGACGGTGGCAATTCCCATGATCGCGAGCGTGATGACGAAGGTCTTCTTGCGTCCGATGCGGTCGGCCATCGGACTGAAGATCACGGTGCCCAGCGGGCGGGCCACATACGCGATGCCGAACGTGGCAACGCCGGCCAGCGCCGCGACGGACTTGTCCGTGGAAGGAAGGAACAGATGCGTGAGCGTCGCCGTCAGCGCGACGTAGACGAAGAAGTCGTAATACTCGAGCATCGTTCCGAGACTGGACGTCACGATTATGCGCAACATGCCGGGCCGACCATGCACCTTGCCTGATTCTTTGTTCATGTGTGTCTCCTCCAGTTGGTCATGTCAGGCGGCGCCGCCTTCGCCGCGCGGCGCCTTTCGTCGGGCCTGCTGCTCGATGAATGCCGACACCGCCTGTTTGTGCTCGTTCCCGCACAGCAAGATGGCCTGCATGTTCGCCGCCAATTCGAGCGCGGCGGGCAACGTACAGTGCGACGACTCGCGCACCAGCTTCTTCGACATACGCAGCGCGAGCGGCGGACTGCCGGCAATGCGCCGCGCAAGCGCGAGCGCTTCGCTATCCAGCATGTCGTCGGGATAGACGTTCGCGACGATACCGAGCCGCCTGGCCTCGTCGGCATCGATAAATTCGCTGGTCAGCGTCAGTTCGAGCGCCTTCGCAGGTCCCACGATGCGTGACAGAAACCACGCGCCGCCGATACCGGAAACCAGGCCGAGTCGAAGGAAGCTCTCGGCGAAGACCGCGCGCGCGCCGGCGACCCGGATATCGCACATCAGCGCCAGGTCGCAGCCTGCGCCGACCGCCGCGCCGTTCACCGCGCAGATCGACGGCACCTCCATTTCGCCGAGCGCGCGCGTGATCCGGTGCAGACTCGTACGCAGGCGTTCACGCACTTGCTCGACGCCGCCGTCCATTAGATCCTTGCCGCTGTGCATGTCCTTGACGTTTCCGCCCGTGCAGAAATGCTTCGACGACGATCGCAGCAGCAGGCAGTGCACATCGGCCCTGCGATCGACGGTTTCGAGCACGTCCGATAACGCTTCGGTCATTGCCACCGTGAGGGCGTTGCCATTCGCGGCGCCATCGAGCGTGACGTTCATCACGCCTTCGTCGACTGTGTAGCGCACGAGCGGCGCATCGCCGCGTTCCATGTCCTGCATGGTCTGTCTCCTAAGCTAAATGCGTTCTTGTCCGACGCCGCGCGCCTACGTCGTACCGGCATGCGCCGCGCTCGCGCGTATCACGCCGGCGTTCAGCAACGCGGCGATTTCCTCTTCCTCGATGCCGTAAAACCCCAGCATGTCGAGCGTATGCTGACCCGTCGTCGGAGCGGGCGTCTCGTCGGGCGGGGCTGAATCGGATGGCCCGAGCGCGAAGCCGTGGCTCTGCATACGGCCCGCGACCGGATGCTCGACCGTGCGGGCAATGCAGCTCTCGCGATACTCCGTCGTCTCGATGACCTCGCGATACGTGGTGACGGGCGCGCAGAGAATATCTCTAGCCGAGAGCAGGTCGATCCACTCGCCCGTGCTCCGCCGGGCGAAATGCGCGTCCAGAATCGTGTGAAGTTCGGCACGGTGACGCACGCGGGCGTCGTTGGTGGCGAAACGCGTATCCGCTTCGAGGCCGGGCGCATCGAGCAACTCGCACAACGCACTCCAGCGGCCGGGATGGTAGGCCACGACCATCATCCATCCGTCGCGGGTGCGGAAGGCTTCGTTTGGGCACGCATACGGCGCCGCGCTGCCGACTTTCTCCGGGTCCGCTCCTGACGCAAAGAACGCCGCGAAGCTGATCTGCTGCAGCATCAGCGTTGCGTTGTAGAGGCTCACGTCCAGGTGTTGCCCCGTTCCGTTCAAGCGCGCCGTGTGCAACGCGCCCAGCACGGCGATCGTGGCGAGATAGCCGCCCATCATGTCGGCTACCGGCACCGGCACTTTCAGCGGATCGCCGTGCGCCGTCCCGAGCGTGCTCATGAGTCCGCTCACGGCCTGTATCACGCCATCGACGCCGGGCCGCTTCGTGTTCTCGCCGCGTTGACCGAATGCCGAGATCGAGCAATAGACGAGTTTCGGATTGGCGGCGCGCAGCGCCTCGTAGTCGAGGCCCAGCGACGCCATGACGCCCGGCCGAAAATTCTCGACGAGCACGTCCGCGCGGCGCGCCATGGTCGCGACGGTCCGCCGCCCGGCGTCGGTCTTGAGATCGATGGCAAGGCTGAACTTGCCGCGATTGACGCTCATGAACGTCGGGCTCACGCCGTTCTGCCATGGCGGCCCTATCTGCCTGCCGATTTCGCCGCCAGGCGGCTCGATCTTGACGACGTGCGCGCCGAGGTCGGCGAGCGTCATCGAACAGACCGGTCCCGCCAGCACATGCGAAAAGTCGAGGACGCGCACGCCTTTCAAGCTATCTCGAATCATTGTCGTGGTCCTGTCTCCGGGTCCGACGTTGCGTCGAGCCATGGCGCAGATTAGAGCCGCGCCATCACCGGAACAATCGACTTTTTCGAAACGAGGCTTTGAGTTTTTGTTAAGAGGTGCCGCTAGTCTGTACGAGCGAGATCAACCAGTCGCGAAAAGTCGTCAAGGCTGCGGAAGGACGGCGGGTGGCGGCCCACGCGAAGTAATAGGTATACGCGCCACGGTCGAGCTCGAAGCGAAACGGCGCGACCAACTGGCCGCTGTCGAGTTCGGCCCGGACCAGCGCTTTTTGCGCGATTGCCACGCCATGACCTTCGATTGCGGCCTGATACGCCAGCAGTGAGGTTTCATAGCGCATTTCGCGACGGCGCCCATCGAGCGGGAAGCCCGCCGCCTTCATCCACAGCGCCCAGTCGTCGGCGCGCGCGAGCGAATGCAGGAGCGTCTCGCCCTGCAACCTGCCGCGCGCACGGGTCTTGCGCGATGGCGCGGCGACGGGTACGAGTTCATTCGGAATGAGCCTTTGGGCGGAAAGACCGGGCCACTTGCCGTCGCCGAGCTGGATGCCGCCGTCTATATCCTCACGCTCGAAATTGAGCGGTGCCGACGACGTGGTGAGTTGGACATCGACGTCCTCATGCTGGCGATGAAAACTGGCAAGCCGCGGTATGAGCCAGCGCACCGCGAACGTCGCGGGGCATCGAATCTTGAGCACCTGCGAGCGCCGCCCTGCCCCGCGAATGCTGTCGGTTGCCTGGCGCAGTCCTTCGAAAAACGGCATGAGTTCGGCGAGATAGCGCGCGCCCGCCGAAGTCAGTTCGAGCCTGCCCCTGACGCGCTCGAACATTTCCACGCCAAGAAAGCCTTCCAGCGCTTTTACTTGCCGGCTGACGGCCGCCGGTGTCACGGCGAGTTCGTTCGCCGCTTTCGATACGCTCAGAAGACGTCCGGTAGCTTCGAAAGCGCGTATCGAATTCAGAGAAGGCAGCAGCGCGGGACGGTCCATGAACTTCTGCGTGATTTACGGAGGTTCTAATACTGACGTAAAAGCGCGGCTAATGCACTCCGTCTGCGGCGGTCTTCAAGTGGTTAATGCAACCTCGTTTTAACTTCTTGATGATGCAATCGGGATATTCGTCGCGCCGGATGAACACGGTATCAATAACTCGTCGTCTTCTTTGGATTGAACGCCTCAAGCAGCGGCGATGAATGGCCCGCTCTGATTTTGGTGATAACCGTCTCACGGCATACGCGTTCCATGCCGACTCCTCGAAATCGAGTCGCCACGCTTCTTATGTTCGGGAGATTGGCAGCCGGTTGGGTACGTCGTTTGCGCCATGGCTCCTGCAAGACGACACTAAACACTTTCCTGGAGTTAAAGATGGCAACGACGGACTCGAATCGCGCTGGCGAAAAGAACCTGACCACCCCGACCGACCTCGGCAACGACGCCCGCACGGAGGTGTCCGCAGGATTGACCCAACTTCTCGCGGACGTCTTCTCCTTGTTCGTCAAAACGAAGAACTTCCATTGGCATGTAAGCGGCCCGCACTTTCGCGATTACCACCTTTTGCTCGACGATCAAGCCGCCTTGGTCTTCGCGATGATCGATCCGGTCGGAGAACGCGCTCGTAAGCTGGGCGGAACGACCTTGCGCTCGATTGGGCAAATCGCTTCGCTCAAACGACTAGGTGACAACGATGAGGCGTTCGTCGCGCCCGAAGCGATGCTGGATGAATTGCGCCAAGATAACGAACTACTGATCAAATTCATGCGTGAACTCCACGAACTTTGCGACGACAAGGATGACGTGGCAACGGCGAGCCTGCTCGAGAACTGGATCGATCAGACCGAAGAACGGGTGTGGTTTCTCTTCGAAACGACTCGTCATACGCGCTGAGTTCTCCGGTAAAAGCACGGTCGCACGGTGCGACAGGGCATGGACGCGACCGTTAGCCTGTTTCCGCCTGGCTTCGTTCACTTATCTGGATGGGTTGCAAGCTCGCTCATGTGAGCCAGCATATCGGCGGGGTCGACAAATACGTGCAAGGCCCCTGCCCGCTGCAGCTCGGCCTCGCCCACACCGCCCGACTGCAGCCCTATTCCGTAGGCATGGCAACGGCGCGCGCCAAGCAAGTCCCAAGTGCTGTCTCCGACGACATAGCTGTATTCGATTGCAACACCTAGCTGCTTGGCTGCGGCCATGAACACATCCGGCTCCGGCTTGCCATGCTCGACTTCGCTGCTGGTTGCAACTACGGCCGTTTTGGCATCGATGCCCAGCTTTTCGAGGTTTGCCGCAGTTGCTTCCGGGCTTCCGCTGGTTGCGATGGCCCACGGTATATCGGCCTTGGTCAAGGCAGCAAGCAACGCCTGCGCGCCCGGCAGAGGCAATATCTGCGGCGACAGTTCCTTCAACAGTTCGCCCTGCCGACGCTTTACGCGATCAATGCAGTCCGCCGACGTTTCGCCAGCGATCTCCCGAAAAATCTGCGCTGCGAACAGTTCGCTACTCATCCCGATTTTTCGATGGATTCTCGATCCAGGCAGCGCAAGGCCCTCGCTCGCAAGCGCTTCGGTCCAGGCGGAGACGTGTTGGTAGACGCTGTCGACGAGCGTTCCATCGAGATCGAAGATAAAGGCCGTTTTCATCGTGTATTCCTGAAGCATGCCGGTTGACTGAAAAGCTACTTGGAGATGCGAACGCGTGACGGGCTGCGCCTCTCTTTCCTCCCTGTCGAGATCCGACATGACCCGCGCACGCGCGCGGGCGCTTGCAGTTTGCCGATGTTGACTAGCGTCGAGTGTGAGTTGAGCCGTTTTCCCGGATGCTAGATGTTCGGCATCCTTAGGTCCAACCCCAAAGGCTCACGCTTGCCAGGGGTCTTCCCTAACGCTGCGCACGATGGATGCCTGGGCGTGTGTCACAACTGCTATCCACTCCGATTTGCTTGGTGCGCCGCTAAAAATGCGGCATTCATTCGCCTTGAGGTTGCGCATGACGGTCGCTTTCACTGACAATCACCAAGCCACTCGTCGAGCCGCGTCCGGGCCGTCGATCGAAAAGTTATTCAGGAGATCGAGGTTTGACCCCAGAATACACACTGCCGCGATAGCGTCCGGCATACCGCCTTCAATAAGACTGTTCGAGCAGACTGATCTCGTCGAGGAATGACATGGCCCCGAATTCGCAGCGAACGCCGGCGTCGGTATCGTCGAAGCTGGTTGCACAACGTCTGCGCAAGCAACAGGAGCTGGCAGTTGCGTTTGGCGCCACGGCTTTCGGGTTGCTTCACTTCCCTAAGGTTCTCGACGAGGCATGCCGGGTCCTGTCCGAGGGAATGAATGCGAAGCATACAAAAGTGCTGCGCTACGTCGCCTCAAATCACACGCTCATCATGACGGCGGGTATTGGATGGGACGACGAGGATTGGCTCATTCCAGTGGAAGCGGAAGCGAGTAATCCTGCTGGGGCGGCGTTCCTCACGCGCCGCATCGTCGTAAGCGGCGACATCGACGTGGACAAGCGATTCAACGTTCCTCCAATCATGGCCCGGCATGGACTCAAAAGCGCGATCAATGTCCCGATTCAAGGTATGGGAGAGCCGTTCGGCATTCTCGAGGTGGATAGCACGCATAGCCATGCTTTTGCCGACGTCGACGCGGTGTTCATTTCGGCTATCGCCAACATCATTTCCTTCTGCCGGGAACAGAGCCTGGCCGAGGACGGACTCGGCGCGGCACAACGCTTTTCGCCTCAACTCGTGGGTGCGAGTTCCGACTGCGTGTTGCTGGTGACGACGGACGGAAAAATCGAATTTGCCAACGAAGCCTGCCAATCCGCATTTGCATTCGAGGAAGGCTCCAACCTCGTCGGGGCTGCTCACACCGCGTTATGGCACGACGATGACCAAGCACGCATTGCACAGGCCGTTCGCGCAGCCATTGCAGGGAAGTCCACGCGCGTCGATGGGCGCAGCGCGTCTACCATCATCGGCGACGAGCAGTCGTGGGATGTATCCATTTCCCCCGTGCTCAATGAGCACGGCGCCATTACCGGCGCGTTGATGGTGCTGCGGAACATCACGGAATGGCGCTCGCATGAAGACGCGCTCGTCAAGATGGTCTCATCGCAGGAAGCCAGGCTGGAAGACTCGGCTCTGGCAATCAAGGAAGTGCATCATCGCGTCCGCAATAGTCTCCAGTTGGTGCAGACTCTTCTCTCGCTGCAGGCAAGTTTGGCAGCAGACGCAACCGTCAAGCATCAACTCCAGGCAGCGGCCACGCGAGTGGATTGCATTGGATCGGTACATGAGCGTTTGTATTCGACTAATAACGCCTTGAAAACCGATGCGCAGGATTATCTAAGCGGCGTGGTCGATCACATAACCGCATTAGACCCAGGCAGATCGATCTCGGTCGATGCGAGAGGCGTCTCATTGAGCGAGACGCAGATGACCACATTGGGACTCGTCGTGGCTGAAATGACGATGAACGCGTTGAAGTACGGTCGTGGGCATATTCATGTGGGCCTGACGGACGAAACGGGTAATCTGACGTTAGTGGTCGAGGATGAAGGCAACGGCTTTCCGGAGAATTTTCCTACGCCTAGCGGGACCGGTCTCGGAACGCGCTTGATTCAGCGGTTCAGTGGCGCGTCTGGAGGCAGCGTCCGGGTCGACAGGTCGGTTTCGTTTAGTCGACTGGTTGTAACGTTCACCAAGAGGTGATGGGCGACAGGCCAGCGATGGATCGAGAGCGCAACGTTGCTCTTAACGATGGTGTGAAATTCCTCATCGGCCGTCGATTGTCACAGCGAACGCGGGATGCTACATCAGCGCGCCGCCAACGACGCTCGCAGCAGCGCCGTGGTCCCGGACCTGCTAGCTTGCATGCCATGACAACGAAATTGTCCGAGCTTTCCTGACGTGCATTGTTTGGTCGCGCACAGAGTCCTGAACCCGCACGCGTAATATTCCGTAAGCATCTATTTAGCGCGGAGCCGATTGGACGAATGCCGTATTGCGGATTCGGTCCACTACGCGCGTCGAGATTCAATAAAACAAAGCGAGCATGCCCGCGGTCCACCGACTGTGAGTGTACGTGCGCGTATAAAGATTTCACCGGGGGTGTCGCTGTTTCATGACACGTCACTAAACTAAAAGAACTCATTCTGACCAAATGCAATCGTCAATTCTTGCCAAGCCTCCCAACGCGGACGAGACAAGACTTTCTGCGCCAGATAAGTCCATTAACGAATCGACACTCCGTGGATTGGCAGGTAAAGATCGACAAAGCTCCAAGCCGTCCGCTTTGCCAGAAAGAAAAGCGAAATCAGAAAGCGCCGCCCTCGCTCCTCGATCAGTCTTTCATGAACCGTGGTGGCTCGATATTGCAACCGATGGCAATTGGCGGTCAGCCAAAGTTCGGCGCGGCGACGAAATTGTCGGCGAGATGCCGTACTCGCTAAGCCGCAAAGGACTCTGGCGCACCTCGCAAATGCCACCGCTCACACGGACGCTCGGACCGGCTTTCAAGATCAATGAAACCGATAAGACGCGCGCGATGCTGGATCGCATCAGCATCACGGAAGAACTGATCGGGCAGATTCCCGACGTCCACAGCTTCTATCAGATCTTCGACCCGCGCGTGGAAGATGCCCTTGCGTTCGGCCTGAATGGCTTTACCGTGTCGACGCGATACACGTTGCAGTTCTCCGCCAATCGCTCCATCGAGGAACTCTGGAAAGGTCTGCATTACAAGACTCGCAATATGATTCGTACCGGTCAGAAGTTCGTGACCGTGAAGCCACTCGAACCTGCGCAATTCAACCGGTTCTACGAAAGCAACCTCGAAGCACGCAGTCGTTCGAATGTCTATGGATCGAGCGTGATGCAACGGCTCGTCGATGCATTCGTCGAGCGCGGCGCGGGATATCTGCTTGGCGCCTTCGACGCGACCGGCGCGCTCGCCGCCGCGATAGGCGTCACCTTCGACAATCATGCCGCGTATTACATGCTGTCTTCGCGCACGCGGGATGCTCATGGCGGTGCGATCAGCGTGCTCGTCTGGCAGGCTATCGAAGACGCCATGAAACGACAGTTGACCTTCGACTTCGACGGCATTCCCAACGCAAGCACGTTCCGCTTTCTTAGCGGGTTCAAACCCGTGCTCAAGCCGCGCATCGTGATCGAGCGGCATAGTCCCGTCTGGTCGATGGCCAAGGCAGGCCGCCGTCTGATTCGCCCGAGAAAATCGGACTGGTTCGTCTCGACGGTTTGACTGAACGCCAGGGGTGCGCTCGAGCATTTCATAGAGAACGGAGTCTGTGTCTTCCGCAAGGAAGCACATGGCAGCGGTAAATCCAAAATAACAAATCGGCCAACGTTATGCAGCGACTGAACGGCAATGCAACACGCCAGCAGACTGGCATCAGCATCATCAGCGATCCGGAAAACTTTCTTGCTCTCCGCGACGAATGGAACTCGCTATGGTCCCGTATAGGCGGACATCATTACCAGTCATTCGACGTTTGCTGGCTCTGCTGGACGCGAGTAGCCAAGCCGCGTGGCGGTAGCTTGCATTGCATCGTATATCGGGAGCGCGGAGAACTCATGCTCGTCTGGCCTCTGGTGCGCCGTCGACGCTCGCTATGGACGATCCTCGAGCCGCTGGCATCGGGAACGGCCGACCATACGAGCATCCTCGCATCGACCGGATCGGAAGCGGCTATCGAAGCTGCGTGGCAGGCCGCCAGCAAGGGAAGCCGCATCGATCTGTTTTCTATTCCCTACGTGAGCAAAGGCACGCGGCTCGACCGTCTTGCGTCGGGGCACGGCGGTCTCGTCGTAGCCAGACAGGACATCTCGGCTCTGGCGCTCCTGCGCCAGGAACCCGACTGGACGGCGTATTGCAAAACGCTCTCAACGTTGTCGAAGAAGAAGCCCGGCGCGCTGGAGCGCCGCTTCATGAAAGAGGGTGCGCTTGAAATCAAGGTGCTCGACGCTCGGGATGTGAGCGAGCATCGCAAATGGGTCGATTGGATGCTCGCGCAAAAGCGGCAATGGGCCGAACGAAACGGCAAGGATGGCCCGTGGCTGCAATCGGAGGGATACCGCGACTATCTGGTCGATCTGCTCGATGGAAGCCGTGGGAAGTCGCTGGCATTGATGTTCGTGATGACCCTCGACAATGCACCGGTGTGCGCCAACATGGTCGGACTGGCGCTGACTTGCGCAAGTGGTCTGATCGCGGGTTTCGATCCGAGCTTCGCCAAGTTCTCTCCCGGCGCCATCATGATGGAGCGCTGCGTCAAGTGGGCATGGGAGAACCAGTTGGATCTCGATTTCGGCGTCGGATCGGAACCCTTCAAGGCTTACTGGAGTCGCGGCAACGTTCTTCACAACACGAGTTTCGAACTCGCGCTCTCCCCGTGGGGACGAGTCGCTTTCCTCGCGAAAGATTGCTTGAAGAAGCTGGCCGAGTGGAAGGCGTCGCGAGCGAATGGCAGCGAGGTGCAAGGATCGGTTCAGCCAGCCGATGCCGACATGGCAAAGTTTCCGTCCTCGCTGCCGGGGAAAAGCGTTGCAGGTCTCACGCGCTCGCGAATGAGTGCGCAGTGAGCTAGCGCGATCGCGCTACTCGCTCACCGGCTGCGAGCGCGCAGCGCTCGTCAGTGCTCGCAAAATTCTCTCAGCGCCGCGACGAGCAATTCGGGTTGTTCCTCGGCGAGAAAATGTCCGCACTTGGGCAGCGAACCGCCGCGCACGTTGTCGGCGACGGCGCTCATTCGGCTGACCATGTGCGGGCCCCAACGCTTCTCGCCGCCCAACGCGAGAACCGGGACGCTTGCCGGCAACCGCGCCGCCGCGCGGTTATCTATGACATCCTGAGGGAATTGCCGATACATCTCCATCGCCGCCCGGAACGCGCCGGGATGCGTATAGGCACGCACATATTCGTCCATGTCGCGCGCCGATATGGCAGCGGGGTTATCGGTTCGATCGTTGATGAATGCGCTGATATAAATACGCTCACGGCCACCGCAAATCAGGGCTTCCGGCAGGAACGGCTTCTGATGAAACGAGAAGTGAAAGAGCAAGGGACTCGATGCGATCTCATCCCAATCGCCGATGCCCGGAATGGACGCGTCGAGCACGGTGAGCGAACGCACGGGAAACTGCCATGCGAAGGCGTAAGCGACCATCGCGCCGATATCGTGACCGACGACATGGGGCGGCTCGTCGCCGAACTTCCTCACCAAACCGAAGAGGTCTGCCGCGAGTTGCTTTTTCGTGTAGCCCGCTTCCGTCTTGTCGGAGAAGCCCACGCCTCGAAGATCAGGGACGATCAAAGTAAAGTCTTCGCCGAGCGGCAGGAGCACGCGGCTCCATTCCCACCAGTTCTGCGGAAAGCCATGGATCAGAAGCATGATTGGCGCTGTACCAACGGGCCTTCCGCCGGTCACGTAATGCAGTTTCACGTCTCCGACAATGTCTGCGTCATGCCGGAATCCGTCGGGGAGAACGTCTGGGGAGAATTGTCCTTCTGAAAACATCTGCATACTCCGGATCGAGTTATTGCATCAATTGAGGAGCGAACGCTTAAGCCTTAGCCAATTGCCGCGCCGATGATTTCCGCAAGCTGCGCGGGTTGCGAGAAGAATGGTGAGTGGCTCGTCTCGATGGTCACGACCTCGGCGCCCGGCACGTCGGCTTGCATCAGCCGTTGTTGCGCGATTGGAAGAGCGAGGTCCTTCGTGCATTCGATGAAGACTCGCGGAATCGATCCATAACGCTCCTTCGTCGTGTCGATTCGCGCAGCGTAAGGCGCCGTGGCATTGATGCGGGCAACGTTGGCCGCGGCCACGGCCACGTCCCGATCGCTGCAATCACCATAGAACGACGACCGCACTTTGCGGACGTCATCGACGTTCAACGCTACGCCCTTGCCATCCGGCGTTGCATTCACAATCTCGAAGAGCGCTTTTACCGAAGGATCGTTCGTATAGCCTTCAGATAAAAGGTAATCGTTGGCCGATTTACCCGGCGGCGTCATGAACGCGGCAAGGTAGATGAGCTTGCTGATCTTCTCCGGATATTCCTCGGCAAGGTAAGTGAGCGACACGCCCCCCATGCTATGTCCTAGCAACACGAAAGGCTCGTGCGCGCTTTCGAGCAACGCGGCAACGGACGCCGTGTAGTCGGCCATGTCTTCGACTTGATCGTAGGTTGCGGGATCGAATCCGTGCGATTTCAAGTCCGGGTGGATGACGGAGTGTCCGCGCGCTGCAAGCAACGTGGCCACCTTCTGAAAACAACCGCCCCAATGCCATGCGCCGTGTATCAACACGATGGTTTGCTTCATCTGCGCGCTCCTTGAAATGGGTTTAATCGCGAGAGATGTCGATGCACGCTGGTCTACAAGCGATTCATATGCATCCCGGCGTCGAGCTCGAAGGCACTTCCCGTCGAGAAGGCGAACGTTCCGATGGCGAGCGTCGCGACCGCGCGTCCGATGTCGTCGGGCGTGCCCCATCGGCGAATCGGCGTAAGTCCATCACGTATGCGTTCGTCGAAACTGGCCGCCGAAACCGACGTCATGTCGGTGCGAATGATGCCGGGACGAATCTCGTGAACCGCGATGCCATGCTCGGCAAGACGCGTGGCGAAGAGCTTGACCATCATCGAGACGCCCGCTTTCGAGATGCAATATTCGCCACGGTTAATGCTGACGGTTTCCGCGCTCGTCGATGAAATGCACACGACGGATCGATACAAACTCGAATCAGGCTCATTCAGCATTCGACGCGCAATCCGCTGCGTCAGAAAGAAGGGGCCGCGCAGGTTGATGTCGAGATTGCGATCGTAGCTTTCGACCGAGACATCGAGCAGGTCACCGCGCGAAAGCACGGACACGCCAGCATTATTGACGAGCGTGTCGATGCGTCCGAACGCGGACCACGCGCGCTCAGCGAGGTCGTCCTGCTCGTTCAGCTCGGCGATATCGCCTAGCGCCATCGCCCATTTGCGGCCTCTTGCTTCGACTCCCGCGATGGTTTCCCGCATGGCGTCGTCATCGCACAGATCGTTGATGACGATGTCGAATCCGGCATCCGCGAGATGCCAGACAATGCCTCGGCCGATGCCTCTTCGACCGCCTGTGACCATCGCGACTGGCGCGTTACGCTTCATGCAATCTCCCTGGCTGGTTCATGTTGTTCGTCGACCATCGGTTTCGAATGCTAATCTCGTCCGGTGCTTCGAACCTATCGATCGGATAAAGACAATGTCAGACATCGACGTCAAGCTGCTCACCGTCTTCGCGGAGACCTACAAGACGGGCAGCGTCTCGCAGACGGCAGTCAACCTCGGTCTCTCGCAACCGACCATCTCGTTCAATCTTTCAAAGCTGCGCGAGCACTATCGCGATCCACTCTTCGTGCGTTTCCCTCATGGGATGGAACCCACGCCATTTGCCACCGACCTCTACGGACGAGTGCTCGACCTGCTTGCGTCGTTCGAGGTCGTCTCGAAGTACCAGACCCAATTCGACCCCGCACTGGCCAATCGCGACTTTCATGTGGCATTGACCGACGTTGCACAGAACGTGTTGCTGCCTCGCTGGCTCAACCGGCTACGTTCGATTGCGCCCGAGGTCAAACTGACGATAAGTCATATCGCCGACGAAACGGCTGGCTTGATGCAGACTGGCGAAGTCGAACTTGCTATCGGCTACATGCCTCAACTCAACGAAGGCTTCTATCAACAACGGCTGATGGAAGAAACGTATATCGGCATCATCGCCGCGGATCATCCAAGACTCAGCAGCCGGCCGAGTGTCGCCGAGTTCCTGGCGGAAGGACACATCGCGGTTACGCCATCGGGCACGGGTCACTCCATTCTCAACCGTGTCTTGCGCGAGATGCGTCTCACGCGAAGGGTCATGCTCGAAGTACCCAGTTACCTCGGCGTTGCTGAAACTGCGGCTCGCACCGATCTCGTCGCGATGATCCCATCACGACTTGCCGTACTCATGCTCAAGGAAAAATCGATTCGATCGTTCGCGTTGCCGTTCGATCTTTCGGCTTATGTGGTGAAACAGCATTGGCATTCGCGTAACCATCACGACGCGGGGCATCGATGGCTGCGTTCCGTCGTGGCAGATCTCTTTCTCGAAGATTCGACGTCATCGTAACCTTGAGTCGAGTATCGGCAGATAGTGAAGTGGTGTCCATAAAGCCAGCTTGATAAGCCTTATCCAATCCATCGATAGGCGCGCAACGGACAGTGCGCTATCTTTGAAGAACGAACTGCCGCACGGCATCGGCGAATTCCGCTGGTCTTTCTTCCGGCACGTAATGACCGCAATCGTCGATAAGCCTCTCCGTCACGTTCGATGCCACGCGACGCAACGTGTGGGCCGATGCCGGTCCGTATCGCCATTGCGCGCCGATGGCGAGGCACGGCGTCTGAAGCGGCGAACGTCCCCAGACCGCGTTGTCCTTTCTATCGAGCGGTAGCGTGCGGTAATAGCTGAAGGAACAGCGCAAAGCGCCGGGTCGCGCCAATGCGCGCGCATAGACTTCAATGTCGTCGCGGCTGATCGAGTCGGCATCGAACACGCCGACCGTCTCCCGATGCACGAAGTGATCGACGAACAGGAACTCGCGGCCGCTCACGAGCGACTCTGAAATATCCCTGGCCATGTTGAAGCCAAAATGCCAGCTACCGCCGCGCGAAACGTCCATGGCCTCTTCTTGCCCGAATGCCGGAAGACTGCTCTCGACGAAGACGAAGTGACTGACCGCATCCGGCCACTGAGCGGCATATGCATAGGCCACGTGCCCGCCGAGATCGTGCCCGACGATAGCCACTTGCCTCACGCCGAGCGCTTCGACCAGATCATGCAATCTGCGAGCGATGGTCTTCTTGTCGAAACCGGACTCGGGCTTCGAGGAATCGCCGAAGCCCGGAAGATCCGGCGCGATGACATCGAAGTCACGGCTCAACAGCGGCATGACGCGCCGCCATGCCCATGAGGTTTGCGGCCATCCGTGCAGCAAGAGCAGCGTCGGCCTGCCGTCGGGTGTTCCGCTACGCCGGTAGGCCAGCCGAGCATCATGCAGGCGATGGGAGCGCAGCGACGTGTTGTCATCGGTCATGGTGAGGCTCCTGCCTACCGCTCAGGCTCTGCGCGGACGCACGCAGATCGTCCAGTGGCGTCGAAGAGATGATCTCCAGAACCGGGACACCGGAGAAGTCCACGTCGTTCAGAGCCTTGAGGATCTCGTCGAAGCGCACCGAGCCCAAACCCACGCGGTCGTGGCGCCATTGACTGCGTGTGCCGTCGGACAAGTGCAACTGGCCAAGGCGTGCCGCGCATTGCCTGACTGCATCGGCCTGATCTTCTCCGACGAACTCGGCGTTGGACACGTCATAGGCGATCAGCAGCCTCTCGTGTGGCAGAGCATCGAAAAAGGCGAGCATCGCGGCGGTCGTGGGAATAGGCGTTTGCGGATGAAGCTCGACGTAAAGCTTCTGATCGAGACGTTCCGCCACGCGCAGAAGCTGCTCCAGGCTATCGCGCAGCAGAAGCTCGGTGTCCTTTTTCGGCGGAGGAAAGAGCGAAGACACCCTGCCCGGCACGACGACGATTGCCCCGCAGCCCAAGTCCGAAGCGAGTTGCATCGTGTCGATGTAGAGATCGACGGAGTATTGCCTGAACGGCTCGACCCGGCTTACCAGATTCAGATCGAGCGCAGGCAGGTTCAAAGATTCGATCCGAAGGCCTTCGCTTCGAAGCGTACCGGCAAGACTCGATCTATCGGCAGCGGATAGTTCATCCGGCCAAAGATGACCGGGTACGACTAACGCATCGAAGTCGTTCAGGCCGATCTCCTGCATCTTTCGCATGGCGCCAAGCGCCGTCTCTTCCCACATGAATGAGAAGGTGCTGCCTCCAAAGGATCGCGCGAGTTTTTGCATGCCTTCCTCAAGCCGAAGTTGGAATGAACTCAGTTGTGAACGTGTTTCCTTAAAGGAACAAGCAATCTATCTTGCTGCTCATGAGATTTGGCGTCATTTCTCCGGAAAAATCACATGAAGCGCGAACCAATTGGACAGCAGGCACTTCGGGAAAAACCCTCGTTTGTTTCCATACAAGAAGTCACGGATAAAAATCGTTGACTTCCAATTGCTGAAACTTTAAACAGAGAGCATCGCTTCGATAAAGACGCAGCCTCGACATGCGCTCATTCGCGTTTCATGAGGACGATGAGAAGGTCATCGTCGACTGCATCGAATACATGCCTCGTCTGCTTGAGGCAGCGTCGCAACAATCACGACACTAGGAGACAGCGATGAGCAGTGCGGTAAAGCAATTGAACGTCCAGCAGTTCCTGGATACGAGGCCATTCAGCGGCTTTCATTGGAAGATCCTTTTGCTGGGACTCGTCGTCCTGATTCTCGATGGCTTCGATGTGGTCGCGATGGGATTCATCGCACCCGCGCTCATCGCCGACTGGAAGATCAGCCGGGCCGCGCTCGGGCCAGTGTTGAGCATGGGATTATTCGGCCTCGCGATCGGCGCGCTGACGGGAGGTCCGTTGGCCGACCGCTTCGGCCGTCGCAAGGTCATCATCGCCGCGGTCATCTTCTTCGGCGTGATGAGTCTCGCCTCGGCCTGGTCGCCGAACATCGAAGTGCTTTCGGTGATGCGTTTTCTGACTGGACTCGGCCTCGGCGCATCGCAGCCGAACGCCGCGACGCTTGCTTGCGAATATGCGCCGGAGAAGCATCGTTCGGTCATGGTAACGGTCATCTATTGCGGCTTCACGCTTGGCGCGGCGGGCGGCGGCTTCCTCTCAAGCTATCTCGTGCCGACTCACGGCTGGCATTCTATACTGGTCGTCGGCGGCATCGTGCCGCTTCTCTTCGCGGTTCTGCTGTTCTTCGTTTTGCCGGAATCCGCGAAGTTTTTAGCTCTGAAGCACGAGGGACGCACGGCGCTTGCGAAGATCATCAACGAAATTCAGCCCGGCACGGTAAACGGTTCGACCGGCTTCGTGACGCCCGAACGCGAACACGCCGGCAAGGGCGTGATTCGCCTCATCGTGTCGAAACCGCATACCACGGTCACGCTCGCGCTCTGGGTCGGGCTCTTCATGAACTTGATGACGGTCTACTTCCTGAACAGCTGGCTGCCGATTATCGTCAAGGACAACAACTTCTCGCTGGCTGACGCGGCGCTCGTCGGCGCGATGATGCAAGTGGGCGGCACGCTCGGGAACATCGTCATTGGCTGGGAGATGGATCGCTTCGATTCGCGCAAGGTCATGATCGCGACACTATTCGGGGCGCTCGTCTTCACGGTGGCGGTGTCGCAGATGAACGTCGGGCTAGCCGGTCTCATCACGCTCGTGTTCCTGCTCGGTTATTGCACGAACTCCACGAACACCGGCTGGACGGCGATGGCCGCGAGCTACTACCCAACGGAGATTCGAGCGACAGGCACGAGCTGGATGACGGGCATCGGCCGCTTCGGTGCCATCTCCGGTGCGTCGGTCGGTGCGGTGCTTCTGAGCTTCAAGTGGAACTTCGGGCAGTTGTTCCTCTTTTTGACGGTGCCGATTGCAATCGCCATCGTCGCTGCGTATGTCCAAGGCCGCGGCCGGGGGAACGCAGCGCCGGTGTTGCGCGACGCCACCATGCATTGATGATGGGCTCTGCTGCTGGCCGAAGGCGCTGCGTCGTCATCTCCAGATCGACAAGACGGATGCGGCCAGCAGCAAACCCATCGCAAGATTGACCACGCGCCAATGACGCGGCGTTCGAAGCAACCGTGCAAGCATTGCACCGAGCGCGCACCACAATACGAGCGACCCGCATGCCGCAACGCCGAAGGCCGCGCCGAGGAGAATCGCAAGCCGGTTGGGACTGTCCGCCGCTAGCGCGAAGGACGCCGCGGCGCCGACGGTCATCGCCCAGCTTTTCGGGTTGAGCCACAAGAGCAGGATGCCGTTGATCAACGTGACCGGCCGCGCGGGACCACTGTTCTCATTCGGCGGTCCGCTTCGGGCGACGCGCCATGCCAGCCACAACAAGTACGCGGAACCAAGCGCTTTCACAGCGGTTTGCAGCGCGGGCATCGCGAGCAAGATACCGGCAAGCCCGAGTGCGGCGAACGCGCCGAGCACGGCAAGACCGATGGCGATGCCGAGCATCAACGGGATCGAGCGCATGAAGCCGAAGCGCGCGCCAGACGCGGTGGCAAGTGTAGTGGCGCCGCCGGGCGTGATGGTCGCGACGACTGCGAAGAGGAAAAGCGGGAGGTTGAGCGAGGCCATGAACATGCGTGCGGGTATCGAGACTTGCACTCTACTGATCGCCCACGCATCAGCAAAACCAAAAATCTTGATGGCATGCATTACGATGCATAATGCGTCGATGCCTCGAAACTTCGATCTCGATCTCATCCGCACCTTCGTCACCGTGGCCGACAGCGGCAGCATGACGGTTGCCGCGAATCGGCTGCACATGACGCAAGGCGCCATCAGCCAGCAAGTCAAACGGCTTGAAGACTTGCTCGACTGCCTCTTGTTCGTGCGCAAGACGCGCAAGCTCGAACTCTCACGCAAGGGTGAACAGTTCCTCGTGAAGGCGCGCCAGTTGATGCGGCTCAACGACGATATTTGGTCCGACATGACCGGGCAGTCGTTAAGCGGCAGCCTTCGCGTTGGCGTGCCCTACGACCTCGTCACCGCGCTTGCGCCCGCGATGAAAACGTTCGCCGATGCTCATCCGCACGTGGAAATTTCGCTGGTATGCGGCGCATCACGCGAACTGCGCAACGCGTTGAACAGCGGTCTGGTGGATGTGTCGCTCGTCGAATACGTTGCGAGCGAGGCCGAAGGCGAAGTGATCCGCATCGAGCCGCTCGTGTGGGTGACGGGCCGCGGCAGTGAAGCGTGGCGCAAGCGCCCATTGCCGCTGTCGATGGTCGACGAACGCTGCGCCTTCCGTCCGATGGTGCTGCGCGCGCTCGCGGACGAAGGCATCGCCTGGCGCACGGTGTTCGAGAGCGGCAACATCGAGGCGACCGCAGCCACCGTGCGGGCGGGCCTTGCGATCACCGCATGGCTTGCCTTTACCGTACCCACCGACCTCGAAAGGCTTGCGCTTCATGAGTCCGGCTTGCCTGCCCTTCCGCCATTCGCCATCTGTCTGCAATTGCCGCAATCGATCCAGCCTGCCGCGCTGGCGTTTGCAACGTGCGTGCGCGAGTCGATGCGCGAGGATGTCGCCTTCCCGTTCGAGACATGCTGACTTCCTTTTTTCATAGCGGCGATGCCATCCGCAGCCGACGCGTGAGCGACATCGTTTTGTCGACCACACTCGACTTGCCCGAGCCGCCTGCAAGTCTCATCGCCGACTGGCAAAGAGAAGCGATGTCGCGGCTCGTTCTCGAACCCGGCGATGTCGAGGTCATGCCATTGGCGCGAACTCGCGCGCGCTGGACGGACTACAAGCACTGCGTGCGAGCTATCGTCGACTGGACGAACGCGCTCGGACTACCCGGCGTGCTCGCCGCCAGCGACATAGCGCTCATGGCCTGTCGTGGCGCGAGATACCATCATGACGGAGCGCAATATGGCGGCGCGGCTTTTTGCAATCTCTTTCTGAGCGAAGACAAGGGTCTGGACGTGCATTTCCCCGCTGCGAGTCATCGCATTCCGTTGACCCGTGGAACCGCCATGATCTTCGATACGGGCCAGCCTCATGGCGTCATTCAACGCGATAGCGAAAGCTTCAACGTGTCCGACTTCGCGCCCGACGAGGACTACGTTCAAGTGTTCCTGAGCTGGGAACTTCCGATCGAAAACGCCTGCGTGGCACAAGCACTGCAAGTGGAGTTCGATGTGGATGGCGCGAGCTCGTCGCAACTGGATGACGAGCAAGTGTGGTTCGAAGGCGCGCCAGCCGATGTGTGCCCGGAGACGGGTCGATGGCATCGGCTTGGCTAATCGGCAGGCGATTCATTTGCCGACACGCGCCTGCAAATGTGCGGGATAGCGTTCACCCTGTACGATGATATTCGCGAGCCGCGTATCGATATCGCGCAGATTGTCCGCCGTCAACTCAATGGAAGCACCACCGATGTTTTCCTTCAGTCGATGCAGCTTCGTCGTGCCGGGAATCGGCACGATCCACGGCTTTTGCGCGAGCAGCCACGCGAGCGCGACTTGCGCGGGCGTCGCGTTCAGACTCGTGGCGATCTGCTTGAGCACGTCGACCAGCGCCTGATTTGCCTTGCGATTTTCTTCCGAGAAACGCGGGACGACATTGCGAAAATCGGTTTGATCGAAACCAGTGCTCGCGTCGATTGCGCCCGTCAAAAAACCCTTGCCGAGCGGACTGAACGGCACGAAGCCAATTCCGAGTTCTTCGAGCAGCGGCAGGATTTCTTTCTCGGGCTCACGCCACCATAGCGAATATTCGCTTTGCAAAGCCGCAACCGGTTGCACGGCGTGCGCACGGCGAATGGACTCGACGCCCGCTTCCGACATGCCGAAATGTCTGACCTTGCCTTCCTGAATCAGCTCCTTCACGGCGCCGGCGACATCTTCCATTGGCACCTCGGGGTCGACGCGATGCTGATAAAGCAAGTCGATGCGATCCGTGCGCAACCGCTTGAGCGCCGCGTCCGTCACCGCGCGAATGTTGTCCGGCTTGCTGTTGACGCCCTTCTGCACGTCGCCGCCCTCGAAACCGAACTTCGTTGCGATCACGACTTGATCGCGGAACGGCGCAAGTGCCTCGCCGAGCAGTGTTTCGTTCGCGCCTTGCGCATAGGCTTCGGCTGTATCGAAGAAAGTCACGCCTTGCTCGAAGGCAGAGCGGATGAGTTCGATCGCATCGGCCTTCTCCGCTGCAGGGCCGTAGGCAAAGCTCAGTCCCATGCAGCCAAGGCCGATTGCCGATACTTCGAGACCACTCTTCCCGAGAATACGTCGGTTCATCATGCGACTCCTTCGTCGTTTGCCGGCACGCCGCCGCGATACTGCTTGTCCGTGACCTTTTCCATCCAGTCGACGGGACTGCCGTCGAGCTTCTCGGCAATGGCGATATGCGTCATTGCCGTGGTGGCGGTCGCGCCGTGCCAGTGCTTCTCTCCGGGCGCAATCCAGACGATGTCGCCCGCTCTGATGTCCTCGATTGGTCCGCCATCGCGCTGCACCCATCCGCGGCCCGCGATCACGATGAGCGTCTGACCCAGCGGATGCGTGTGCCACGCGGTGCGCGCGCCTGGTTCGAACGTCACCGTTGCGCCGCCGATGCGCGCGGGTTCGTCGCCCGCAAACGGCGCGTCGATCCTCACCGTTCCGGTGAAATATTCAGTTGGGCCCGTCGCCGAGGGCTGCGAGCCGCATTCGATGATCCGCATGTGCGTTCCTTGCAATAGTTATCTCGACGTTCAATGTAGCAACGCGACTTCCTGCGATAAAGAGCTAAAATCGGCATGAAGTTAGAAGCCAGGCTTATAAATCATCATGGCACGTTCCGATCTGTCCGATATCACCGCGTTCCTCGCTGTCGCCCGCGAGGGCAGCTTTACGAAGGCGGCCGCGAAGCTTGGCGTTTCGCAGTCTGCGCTGAGTCAGACGGTGCGCAATCTCGAAGCACGGCTGGGCCTTCGCCTCCTGACCAGAACGACACGCAATATATCGCCGACTCAAGCTGGCGAACGGTTGATCCAGTCGGTCGGTCCCAGGCTCGATGAGATCGAGGCCGAACTAAGCGCGCTCACCGCCTTGCGGGATACGCCGGCGGGCACCGTGCGCATCGCTGCTGGAGAACACGCGGCGGAAATGCTGCTATGGCCGGTGATAGAACGGCTTTTGCCCGACTATCCGGACATCACGATCGAGCTCTTCATCGACAACGGACTCACGGATATCGTCGAACAGAGGCTCGATGCGGGCGTGCGGCTCGGCGAGCAAGTGGCCAAGGACATGGTTGCGGTGCGCATCGGTCCCGATGTGCGCATGGCCGTGGTTGGCACGCGCGACTATTTCGCCGCGCATCCGAAGCCGAAGACACCGCGAGACTTGACGGCGCATAACTGCATCAACATCCGGCTGCCGACGGCCGGCGGCATTTATGCGTGGGAGTTCAAGAAAGGCGGACGCGAGCTGAACGTGCGCGTGGAGGGACAACTCGTCTTCAATAGCGCGACGATGGCCGTGAAAGCCGCGCTTGCGGGAGTGGGCCTCGCCTTCGTGCCCGAAACAGCGGGTCTTATCGCAGATCGAAAGCGGTGCGCTCTTGCGGGTGCTGCCTGACTGGTGCCCGTCGTTTTCAGGTTTTCATCTTTACTATCCCAGCCGACGTCAGCCGACTCCTGCGTTCGTCGTCGTTGCCGATGCGCTGCGTCGCGGCGTATAGGTTCGCGGCGACCCGTGTGCCCGAACTCGGTCAGTCGAGGTTGAGCGGCTGCTCGTGCGGAGCGTGACTAGCCACGCGCTGCTCATTGTTTGTCTTCGAATGCCTGAGCTCAATTTCCGACTAAGAGCCGCGCGCCGAGGCTCAATAAGAGCGCGGGCAGCATGACAATCGCACCGACCTTCAGGAACTGCATGAAGCTCACTTCCTCGCCTTCGCGCCGGATGGACGAGAGCCAGAGAATGGTCGCCAGCGAACCGGTGATCGAGAAATTGGGACCGAGGTCCACGCCGATCAGCAACGCATCGATCACGCGTTCGGGGCTATGTGCTTGCAGCACGGTCGCGCTTGCAATGAGACCCGCTGGCAAGTTGTTGATGGCGTTGCTGCCGAGCGCGATGACCACGCCCGACACCGCCGCCGTTACCGCCTGATTCTGCTGCGACGCGAGCGCCAGCAAATGCGAAAGCGCCGTGACGACGCCCGTATGCGCCAGCATCTCCACGAGCACGAAGAGGCCAGCCACGAGCGGCAGCACGCTCCACGATATCTCGCTCATCAGCTCGACCGGAGATTGACGTTCTTTCACGAGCACCACCAAAGCGGTGCCGATGCCGAGGATCGCGGTGGGCAGGCCGAGTTGCATGTCGAACGCGGAGACGGTGAGCAGAGCCACCGCCGTGACGCCGATGCCCGCGAGCGTCACTTTGCCGTTCGCGCTGAGCGGTTCGACGTTCAGATCGCGAGCGCACGAGCCAGCGAGTTCGTCGCGCTGCGTCCAGCGCAGCATGAAATACGTCGCAACGATCGACAACACCGAAGGCAAGGCAAATCGCGCAATCCACGAGCCCAGCGCGGGCGTGTGATTCGCGTAAAGCACGAGATTCGCCGGGTTCGAAATCGGCAACACGAAGCTCGCCGCGTTGGCGATGAACGCGCACACGTACAAGAGCGGCAACGGCTTCGTATGCGCCTTCCTCGCCGCAGCGAAAACAGCGGGCGTGAGCACGACGGCGGCGGCATCGTTCGAAAGGAACGTCGTCACCACGACACCGAGGAGATACACGAGCAGAAAGAGCTTTCGGGGCGAGCCCCTGGCATGGTTCACGGCAAGCACCGCGATCCAGTCGAACAGGCCTTCGCGCCTGCCGAGTTCCGACAGCAGCATCATGCCGATGAGAAACAGGTAGACGTCGCTTCCCTTGCCTATCGCCTGCCACGCGAGATTCAGCGGTAGCAACCCGAGCGCGACGAGCAACACGGCGCCCGTAACCGCCCAGATCGCCTCGGGCCATTTGAAGGGACGCAGTATGACGCCGGCAGTCGCGGCAAGCCCGATGCCCCAGGAGAGAAAAATCGGATTCATGTAGCGAGAGAGGGTTCGTTGGCAGAATCGCGATGGATGCCGCATGCCTTCTTGAGCGCGCTGCCAAAGAATAGCCACAACAAGAGCGAGCCGATGGACACGGCTCCGAGTACGAGAAACGCAACCTTATAGCCGAAGTGCTGGGCGAGCATGCCGCCGAGCGCCGGACTGAGCGCCGCGCCGATTCCCTGCACGGTCATCACCACGCCCTGCCCGACATTCACGCGCCCCGTGCCTTGCAGCAAGCGCACGACGAGCGCGGGAACGGCCACGCTTTGCAGCCCCGCGCCGATGCCGTCCAGCGCCTGCACGGGCCACACGCCCCAGGCGTTGATGAACATCGCCGCGACCAGACCGCGCAGCGGCAGTGCAAGAAAGGTGATGAGAATCACGCCCCAGTAACCGATACGTTGAATGATCCGGCTTGCGAAAAACGCGGCGGCCACCATCATGAGTTGCGCGATGACGATGGTTTGCGCGGTAAAGGCGCTTGGATCGCCCTTGTGTGCCGCGACGACGGCAAGGCCATAGAGCGGCAACATCGCCGCATTGCCGAGGTGGAACATCGCGAGTGAAGCGGCAAGCAGCAGCAACGGCTTGCACGTGAGCAGCATGCGAAAGCCGCTTGCGTGCTCGTGTTCGCGCTCCTTCGAGGACGAAGCGCCGAGCCCGCGCGCACTATCGTGATCGATCGAATCTCGCCGGATCAGAAGCGTGGAGATCACGGTCATCGCGCCGAACAAGCCCGCGAGCACGAACACCGCGCCGAAGCCGAAACGCCAGCCGAGCCACCCAGAAAGCGCCGCAGCCACGACATTGCCTGCGTGATTGGCCACCTGGTTGCGCCCGAACTGCCGGTCGAAACCGCGTTCGCGCACCATGCCGAGCGTGACGCCAGCCACCGCCGGACCGAGCGCCGCGCCTGTCACCGCCGTGAGGATCTGCGACGCGGCGACCATCCAGTAATCGTGCGATACCCATAGCACGAGCGAGGCGAGCGTCGTCATCACGCCTGCCACGACGATCAGGCCGCGCTTGTAACGCGTGGCATCGACGAGTGCGCCCGCTGGCGAGGTCGCGAGCATCCCCGCAATGCCGCCGAGCGTCATCACGGTTCCGATAGCATCCGTATGCCAGCCCTGAGCCTGCAAAAAGACCCCGAGAAATGGTCCGATGCCGGCTTGCACATCGGCCATGAAGAAGTTCAGGCCTTCCAGCGCGTAGAGAGGATTCATTGGGTGATCACCCCTTCAGGTGGTTCAGGCTTTGGTAACAATCGTCGGATGAAGCGTGCAGATCCCCGAAATGTACCCAACTCAGCATGTCGCTCTCCTCGTCGTGCTTGCTTTACGCGTCGATCAGTTCGGCGATCTCGTCCACTTCGATCGTGCAGCCATGACGATTTTTGACGCCATGCCCCCACGCCTGGACATGCGCGCCCGGAGTCAGATACGCGACCAGTTCGGCGGCGGCATGCGGCGGCATGCGCAACGACGTGCCATCGTCGAGCAATGCGCCGCGCAACTCGCCTTTCGGACCGAAGAGCGAGAGCACCACTTCACCGCTCGCGTCGATCGGCTCGCGCTCGACGTGCGGCTTCTCATGCGGCTTGCCATCGTGATGCGGGCCTTCGTCGAGAATGACCTTGCCCGTCTTCGTCACGAGCGCGACCGCCGCGATCATGTCCGCGCCGCGCGGCTTCACGCCACGCACGCCGACTTCATCGCCCACGGCGATTTGCCGCGCGATCTGGCGCGACAGATGAGGCGGAAAATGAACCTGCCGCGCATGACGGGCGCCGAGCACGAAGCCATCCAGTTCGCCGTGCGGATTCAAAAGGAAGCGCGTCACGGTGCCACGCGTTTCGGGAAGGCTGTCAGGGTCGATCCAATGCATGTTTTGATTCCTCGTTCAGATGTCGATGAAAGTTCGCTTGTAACCGGCAGGTTCAAGGGTTGGCCGGAGCGCGGTCATAAAGCCGCGTGAGTTTTCCCGGTGCGCCGAATGCCGTCGCCTGAAGCGCGGTGCCGTACTGATTGCGCGTGCCGTAGCCTTGCGCGGATACCTTCGCGCCCGTGTGGACGAGACTCGGAAACTGCTGCGCGACCGGAGGCGTGAGCTTGATGACGGTGCCATCCGCGAGAATCACGCCGTCCGGTTCGCCGCGCGGAGCGGTCGTGACATGGGCCACTTGCCCCTGTGCGGTCAGATGCGCGAGCCCCGCGCCACGCAATTCACGCGGCATGGGTTGCGCGCCCGGAAGCGGCGGCGTATCGACGAGTTGCTGGCCGCTTCTCGAATCCGCGATGCGTTGTGCCTTGAGATTGCCGCCCGCATCGCGCAAGCCGCTGATTTGCACGCTGTCGCCGGCACGCATCGCGGAGACGAGCTGCGCGCTCATATGCGGCGGAAAGCGCACGAGCGCGCCGTCGTCGGTCAGAAAGCCGTCGACGTCGCCATCCGGGTTGGTGAGGAAGCGGGCCACCGTGGCCCGTGTGTCCACTGCCGTGCCGGCGTCGGCTGATTCGAGCGGAGCCTGACCAGGCGGCGGCGCGGGCATGGCAGTCGGTGCGGGCGCGGCGGCAACCGGCGGAGGTACGACGGGCGCCGCTGCCGGTGGCGCAACGGGTGTCGCCGCGGCTTGCGTCTGAGCAACGCAGCCCGTGCTGGTCACGAGCAAAGCGGCACAAGCCGCCGCGCCGAACACGCGAACAGCGTTGAGTTGAATGGGATACTTCGAGGTCGATTGCATGACTCACTCCTCCACTAGGTGCGCAGTCTTTTGCAAGCCCTATGCCATGAGCCTCGACCCCTTGCAGCCTATGGGCGACGCCATGTCACGCGACCACGGTGTCAAGGAATCGGACACACGCAGTCCGGTTGCTTGACACTTGCCGTCTGCTCAGTCGCCGGAATTGGAGGAGTCGACGTTCGCCAGACGCGTATAGAGCGACTGGCGGCTGATGCCGAGCCTGCGCGCGGCTTCTGCGCGATTGCCATCGGCGAGTGCGAGTGCACGGACGATCAGCGCCCGTTCGAGTTGCGCGAGCGCGTCGTTGAGCGGCAGTTCGGCGAGACTGGCGGGAATGGCGTCGTTGACGCTGGCGGCGGTATCGAAGAGAAAGGCGAAGTCATCGCGCGTGAGCAGCGCGCCGGGCGCAAGCGCGCTCGCCCTTTCCATGGCGTTGGCGAGTTCACGGACGTTGCCGCGCCAGCCGAAGGTGACGAGCAGACGTTGTGCATCGGATGACAGATGCTTGCGCGTTTCCGGCGATGCCGCGAGCGTCGAGAGGAAGTGCTCCGCGAGCGGCAAGATGTCCGCAACGCGTTCACGCAAAGGCGGCATATGCAGAGGAATCACGTCGAGCCGGTACAGCAAATCCTGACGGAACGTTCCTGCCGCGACCATGGCCGGAAGGTCACGATGCGTCGCGGCCACGATGCGCACATCGACGGCTATGGTTTGATTCGCGCCGAGCGGCGTGACCTGGCGCTCCTGAAGCACGCGCAAGAGCTTCGCCTGCATGGCAAGTGGCATGTCGCCCACTTCATCGAGGAACAGCGTGCCGCCGTGCGCCTCTTCGAAGCGCCCGCGCCGTTGTGCATGCGCGCCAGTGAACGCGCCCTTGCCATGCCCGAAGAGCTCGCTCTCGAGCAAGTCCGCTGGAATCGCCGCACAGTTCACGGCGACGAACGGTCCCCCGGCGCGCGCCGACGCGCGATGCAGCACGTGCGCCGCCACCTCCTTGCCCGTGCCCGTTTCTCCGGTGATGAGCACGGTCGAACTCGTGCCCGCCGCGCGGCCAAGACGCTTTTGCACGTCGCGCATGGTTTCGCTGATGCCGAGCAATTGCGGCTCGCGCGACCGCGCTTCGTCGGCGAATGCCGGCGGCGCGGCGGCGGGCGCATCGGCGTGCGCGGCGAGCATGCGTTCGAGCAACGCGGCGATCTCGTCGCGGCCGACAGGCTTGGTTAAATGCTCGAACGCGCCGAGCCGCATTGCGCCGATGGTGTTGTCGCTCGTCGCGTGCGCGGTGAGCATTGCCACAGGCACGCGTCGAAGGTCTGCGTTCTCGCGCAGCGATTCCAGGACCGAGAGACCGTCCGCACCGGGCAGCCGGAAGTCGAGAAAGATGCAGTCGGGGGTGTCGTGCTCGCGCAGCCGCTCGAACGCCGCCTCGCCGGAGCGCGCTTCGAGCGGCGTGTGACCCAAGTCCTGAACGGTTTCGGCGAGGCCTTCGCGGAAGGCGTCGTCGTCGTCGATGATCAGTATGGTCGCCATGGCAAATCGATCACAAAGCGCGTCACGTTGGAATCTTCCGCAAGAAAGGCGCGCCCGCCATGCGCCGATGCAATCTCACGAACCACGGCAAGACCGAGACCCGAGCCGTCGGGGCGCCCCGTCACGAACGGCTCGAAAATGCGCTCTCGTTCGGCCACGTTCACGCCGGAACCATCGTCGATGACTTCGACTCGCAGACGTTTGCCCTGCGCACATTGTGCGCCATACACGCGCACCTTCACGTGTCCGCCCGGTGGCGCATGCCGCAACGCGTTGACCACCAGGTTGTCGAGCGCGCGCGCCAATTGCGCGGGATCGAAGACGGGCTGGGGCGCGCCTGTCTCGACCTCCGCGTGCAGGGAGACGTCCCGGCATTGCGCGCGCGACTCATGCGACTGCACGATCTCCGCGAGCCAGACGTGCGGGTCGACCGCGCGCGCGTCGATGGTCACGGGCTGCGTCAGGGCAAGCAGGCTCGTCACCTGTGATTCGATGCGGCCCACCTGCTCGATGATCGTCTTCAACGCGGCTTCGCGGCGCGTGGCGTCGCCAGCAAGCGCGTTTTCCGCTTTCAGACGCATGGCGCCTGCGGGGTTGCGTATTTCGTGCGCGATCTGCGCGGCCATCTTGCCCAGCGTGCTGAACCGCTCCGCCTGCGCGAGTTGTGTGCTCAGTGCGTTCGCTTCGCGCTGCAGGCGCTCGGCGCGTTCGACGTATCGATTGAGCGCCGCGACGATCTGATCCAGGTCCTGCTCGCCGAGCCGTTCCAGCCGCTTGCCTTGCTCGAACGCGCCCGCTGGCGCAAGCGCCTGTTCGAGCCGCGTGAGGTTGCGTTTCCAGCGTCTGAGGGCCAGCGCAAGAAAGAGCGCAAGCACGACGATGATGGTAAGCACGCCCGCGAGAATGCTCGCAGCGCGCTCTCCATACGGCCCGAGCGGTGGATGCGCGCGCGTCAGCATCCACGCAAAGAGGCCGGTATGGCGCGGCACGGGACACGCGACGGCGACCACGGCATCGCCGCCGCTCGACACGACATCCTCTTGCATCTGGCTCGCGCTCGCCGCGTTTTTTAGCGTTCGCAGAATGAGCGGCGTTTCGGCCTCGGGGACATCGCGCTTCACGCCGCTGCCTTCGTACGTGGGAAAGGCGTACGCGAGAAAGCCGTTCGGTGCGCCCTTTGCAGGGGCCGCGGTCCAGAAGCCGCCTTCGATGCCATCGGTGCGGATCAGCACGAGGTCGAGGACCGCGTGCATGAGATCGAAATTGGTTTCGCCGGGACGTTGCATCGACAAGTCATAGCGCGATGCGACCGCCGCGCAGGCTGCGGTTGCCTGGCTTTTCGTGGCGGTCACGCGCTCGCCGAGCGCCGAGGAAAGCATGAGCCACACGGCGGCCGTGAGCAGCCCGCAGAGGACCGCCACGAGTATCCAGAGCGCAAAGAGCTGTGCGGAGAACGACGGTCGCGGCATCAAGATAGGGAGACTGAATGGGTTGGCGCTCTTGTAAGCAAGTATCTCGCCTAGCTTGGATCGGGAAGCGATTGTTCAAGCATTGGATGACGATGTCGAATGCTTTCGTTTTTGCGGCATATTTGTGTGGTGCAGTGAATCGCTCCTCCCAACTTCGTGATACGGTAGCGCAGCACGTGTCTCGTCGAGGCATGACGCAGCGTTGACGCAACGGGCTTACCGCATCTTTGTTCCATCGATCATGCAGTTCGATTTCCCATTCGGGCGACCATCCTTCAAAGGCTGGTCGCCCGTTTGTGCATTTGGGCTCGCAAAACCGTGAGCAGAGTTAGAAGTGTTTTTATTCTCATCTGAGATGAGAGTCGCTTGAATATTTTTTGCGCGCCTCCATGCGAAAGGCAAGAAGTGCGCGCGATGGGAAACGACATGGCTTCCGCACAAGAACTCAGAAAATTTCGGGCAAACCTCGCCGATGAACTTCACAGCGCCGCGATCTACGAGACGCTGTCACGCGTGGAACAAGACCGCTCTCGGAGCGAAGTCTTTAGCGAACTCGCCGCATCCGAACGAATGCATGCACTCGTGTGGGCCGATAAACTCAGGGCAAACGGAAAAAAGGCGCCTTCCGGTTTCAATGCCAAGACTTATCTCATGCAAGCGCTCGTCCATTTGCTCGGACCGCGCTTCGTGCTTCCGTCGATTGCGGCTGCGGAGTTTGCCGACCGCAACAAGTACGCGGGCAATCCGGACACCGCACGCATGTCGGAAGACGAGCAACGACATGCGAGCGTCGTGCAGGCAATGGCAAACTCGGGCATGCCCGCGGCGTCGCAAGGCGCGGACATCGCGCAAGGCGAGTCGTGGCATCGCGGCGTTTCATCCGGCAACGACTTGCGCGCCGCCGTGCTCGGCGCCAACGACGGCCTCGTCTCGAACTTCTGCCTGATCATGGGCGTGGCGGGCGCTGGCTCGGGCAACAAGGCCATCCTGCTGACCGCGCTTGCCGGATTGATTGCCGGCGCCTGTTCGATGGCACTGGGCGAATGGCTTTCGGTGACCAATGCACGCGAGCTTGCGCAGGCGCAGGTATCGAAGGAAGAGAACGAACTCGAGCACAGCCCGGAATCGGAAGAACACGAGTTGACGCTCATCTACAAGGCGAAAGGACTGAGCGCGGAAGAAGCGAGGCGCGTGGCCGCGCAGATCATGCAAGACAAGGACAAGGCGCTAGATGTGCTCGTGCGCGAGGAACTGGGTCTGGACCCGGCTGAACTCGGTGGCAACCCTTGGTCCGCGGCGGCCGTGTCGTTTTGTCTGTTCGCCGCCGGCGCTATTTTTCCCACGATGCCGTTTCTGTGGACATCCGGCACGACCGCCATTGTTCAGTGCATCGGCTTCAGTGTGCTGGCGCTGGTGGCTATCGGCATGTTCACGTCGCTCTTCAATGGCCGCAGCGCAAGCTTCTCGGTGATGCGCCAGGTTGTCGTGGGACTGGCTACTGCCGCGTTCACGTTCGGCATCGGGCACGCGCTGGGAGTGGCGGTGTCTTGATGGAAGCAAAAGCTCGACATTACCGTCACGTCAAAGGTCGCGGCGAAACCACTTCGCGAAGACGCCAGATTCCGCGAGCGAGTGGGTAGCCTGACGCCGCGTTCCTTGCGCTCGCGCGACAGAGACTGCATTCAAGCCATCGTTCTTCAGCTTGGCCGCCTCTTCAAAAAAATAATGCGTTTCGCGAGCAACCAGATCGCGTTCATTGTCCATCGTGATGATGTGATAGCAGTCGTCGAGGAAAATCTTGCGTCGACGTGTCGAACCGATACCGCGATACACGACATCGGCGTTCGCGGTGGTGGAGATGTCGTCGTCTATTGCATGAATCAGCAGGCAGTCTGCTTTGATCTTTGCGATGTTTTTGGTTACGTATTTCGCCAGGGCTTTGGCTTCGAAGATATGGTGCATCGATAAAGTGGCGGCGCCGATTTCGGAATCCCCTCGACGCTGCATGCTCTTTGCCACTTTTGCCCTTAGCGCCTCGTTCTTCAAACCGAAGGGCGAGCGCTCACGCAAGCTGTAGAAATTCCGGATCGGTGTTTTATAGGCGAGACCTAGCATCCAGTGATACCAGGGAATGGTCCAGCCGTCGTAGTCGAGCGTGACGGAGAGTAACGACAGCGCAAGAATTTCAGGCTCCTCTATGGCGAGCGCAAGCGCCAATGTGGCGCCAATGCAAAGACCGCCTACCGACACGCTGCCATACGCGCCCGCGAGTTTTCGATAATGCGCCCTGACCTGCTCGCGCCACTCGACGGACGTGCCGCATTCGGTTCCAAGTCCATACCCGGGCAGGTATGGGACATGCACGGCAAAGCCTTGTTTGGCGAGCGCCCGGGCCACATAACCCATTTCCTGCGGCGTGCTTCTCAAGCCATGAAGCAATAAGACAGCATGATTTCGGCTGCTTGCGGCGTGGACGATATCCTGCATCAATACGTTTTGAGCGCTCATTCAATAGACTCGGGCGGAACTTTCAAAATCAGATACGCGCCGTGCGAGGTAGGAAAGCGCTCCAAGCGACATGTCAAATCGGAACCAATGACATCACGGCGAGGCAATCTGACAACCCAGCTTCTCGTGACCTCGTCGCTCGATTGTTCGAAGGCCGAGGCAAACGTAGACGCGTCGCCTTCGGAAAATGTCGCCATTAGGCGCGATGAAGCCGATTCTCCTTCCAACGGCGCAAGTTCTTTTTCGAACGATTCGTTGACGTACTCATAGGACGACCCAACCTTCCCTATGTATAGGATATCGGCGCTTTCGTCCGTGAACTGACGAAGCAATCGGTCTGAAATCAAATGCGACGCCTCCGCGCTTCTTCTACGCTTGTCGGACCGTAAAAGCATTTGATGTCGGGACCGCGCGACTTCGGCAAAAAGTCTGGCTTCGTGTTGAGTGCGTCTAAGCCACTCGATCATGCAGAGGAAAAGAAGCGTAGCCGTTGGGAAAGCAACGAAAAGAATCACGTCCTCTTTGTCGAAGTATCCGAAATTGGCATACGGTGGTACGAAAAAATAGTCGGCGATAGGCACGCCAATGGCCACCACGAGTATGGCTGGACCAATACCGAGAAAGAACCCCACGAGGACCGCCGCGACCGTGAAGAAAAGTGCAGGCATGTGCGCTTCCAGCACGGGGTGCATCAACTCTCGCGCACCGAAGGCAGCAAGCGCGGCGACCAGTGCCACTCCATAGCGCCAGGCGCCTCTGGGCGCCCAGCTCCTTGCGTTGTTTAACACTCGTACTCCACGGAGTTTTGGATGGTGCGTCTCGGCGTCTGAATACGTCATTCATGCTCACCCGTTGCGCGCTTTTCCGTCCGACAAACCACACCACATGCCAGCCGCGACGCGCACCATCTTTCGCTTCGATGAGCCTTGACTGAGATCGCGATGATTACGGCCATACTAAGCTTTGGATACTTAGGCGACCCTTGGCAAGCCGTTTCGCATGATCGATTACATTACGCATACGCATGGCGACAAGGCACCAGACGTGTGGTTCTTTTGACGTGGACGTGAGGGTTTTGCTAGACGTGCCGATGAGTGTCGACGCGCGAGGCGTCGACACGGCTTTCGTCGTGAGGGCGTTACACCTGCGCGTAAATCGAACTGCCCAAGGTCAGCGTGGTGGCGTTGCTCGCCGAGGCAAAGCGAATCTCGTAGAGATCGCGGCCGAAGTTGCCCGGCACCTTAACCGACATGCCGCCGCGGTCATCTGCAAGCGGCACGAAGAGTTGATAGCGAAGGTCGCTATTGCCATACAGCACGTAGCCCGGCAATTCGGGCAGGCTGGTGAGATACGCGGGCTCGTTGCCGTCGACCACTATTGGCACCGCTGTCGGCGAGTCGTTCGTCACGCGCCATTGCGTGCCCAGGCGTTGCTGCCACGCGGCGTCGAGTGGCGCGAGCGCGGCAAGTTGCTGGCCGATGGGTAACGTAAGGAAGGCATAGCCCGCGCCAGGGACGACGCGTTTCATCAGATAACGATAGCTGAATGGGGTGCCGTCCTCGTCGGTTCCGGTGACGACCGCGAAACGGTACGAGGCCGTATCGCTATTGCTCCAGTACCATCCGTCGCTGCGGTACTGATAGGCGCCCGCGCCAAGCTGCCCCCACGTGCGCGTCACACCATTCCACTGGTTGAGTTGCACACTGCCGTCGTCGTTGGCGATCACCTGAAGCGGCGAGTCCGAGTTGCCGTAGATGCCGGCCGTGTCCGCGATAACCGGACCCGTAGCCGCTGAAGGCGCCGTGCCGCCGACCGTGGGCGGCAGCGCGGCGATGGTGCCGTCCTCTTTCAATGCCGAAAGCACGATGCTCTCCGCAAGCTTGCGCGCGTCGTAGCCCGTATTGCCGGTCACCATCAACGCCAGTTGCGCCTTCGGCACGATGAAGAATTCGCTCGTGAAGAAGGCCGTGCCGCCGTCCTTTTCCCATCCGAGAACGCCGGCAGCGGCTAGCCCCGGTTGCACGACTGAATCCCATGCGAGACCCCAACGCCATTCCGGCGATGGATTGATCAGGAGCCCCGCTGTCTGGTCCGTACCCATCTGCGCGATGCCCGCCGCGGACACGATCTGCTTGCCCTCGAACGCGCCGCCGCCGAGGAACATCCGCGCGAGATTCATCATGTCGCCGGGCGTCGAACTCAGCCCGCCCGTCGCGTAAGCGTTGACGAACTCCTGATATTGCGTGCCGTTCACATAGGGATACGAGAACGAGCCATCGGTCGGCACACTCGTCAGATAACTCGAATTGGTCATCTTCAGCGGCGCGAGAATGTTCGCCTCGACGAAGCTCGCGAAGCTTTGCCCGGTCATTGCCAGGACGAGTTGCTCCACCATCGTGAAGCCGTCGTTGCAATACACCGCAAGCTCGCCCGGCAAATGCTTCAGATGAGTGTTGGCGAGCTCGGCCTGCGTGTCGGCCGCATAGCCGGGAACCGGCGAGAACGTGAATAGATTGCGCGAATTGGTACCGGGAAAACCCGACGAATGCGACAGCAGATGGCGTGTCGTGATTCGCGTGTACTCGGGGGAAAGCATCGAGAACGTGGGCAGATAGCGGACGATGGGGGTATCGAGCGTAATCAGTCCACGGTCCTGGAGGATCGTTGCGGCAAGCCCTGCAAAGAGCTTGCTGACCGATCCGATATTGAAGCGCGTCGCTGTCGTGGCCTGGGTCTGGCTCGGCACCGACGATGCGCCGAACGCCTGCTGCCACACGACGTCGTTGCCCTTGAGCATGGCAACCGAGATGGCGGCCACGGGCTGCGCCGTATTGCCGATGGCTTGCTGGATAGCCTGCTGGCCCATCGCAATGGTCTGCGGGTAAGAGGCGGCGTGGTTGTCGTCGCCGCCGCAACCGGGCAGCAGTGTCGCTAGCATGCCTGCGCCGGTGAAACCGAGGAACTGCCGGCGTCCCGAGCTGGAAGGTTTGTCGTTATTGCGGTCAGATGGAAGCACGGCGGTTCTCCTTGTTGATCCAGAGCCTACGTAGTGCGGTTTCTGCCTTGCGCGGCGAATTATAGCCTTCCTAACGGCTTCTTAGCATCGAAAATTTTGCTCTTCGGTGCGGTGTATTCGTCTCCCGTCGACATCGCCTGGACAAGCGTCATTTGCCGCTTCGCCTTTCTCGCGAAGCGGCTTTGCATGAGTCGTCGCTTAGCGATTTTGCGAACGCAACGTAACGGCCCAGAAAACGAGCGCAGCCACACTTACGGCGAACCCGAGGACGCAGACACCCATCCAGCCCGCTTGCGCATACACGTAAGTGGACGCCGCCGCGCCGATACCGCTCCCCGCCGAATAGAAAAGCATGTAGCAGCCCACGAGACGCCCGTGCGACGCAGTCTGGCCGCTCAAAATCATGCTTTGATTGACCACGTGCACTGCCTGGCCGCCGAGGTCGAGCAACGCGATTCCCACCATCAACGCGATCATGCTCTGCGACATGAGGCTTATGGGTATCCACGAAGTCACAAGACAGATCAGCGCGATGCCAGTGGTCCACTGACCGAGACCTCGGTCGGCCAGATAGCCCGCCCTCGCTGCGGCCAGCGCCCCGATTGCGCCGACCAGCCCGAACGCGCCGATCTGTGTATGCGACAGCGAGTGCGGCGGCGCGCTGAGCGGCAAGACCAGCGCGCTCCAGAAAATACTGAACGCCGCGAACATGAAAAGGCCGATCACGCCACGAACCCGCAACACGCGCTCGGATGCAAGCAGCATGAACATCGACCTTAGCAGTTGAGCGTAGGTCAGCTTGAGCGGGCTCATGTGCGGCGTCGGCACTGCGTTCCAAAGCACGAGCAGCATGACGGCCGCCAGTAGACCCGATATGAGATACACCGAGCGCCATCCTGCAAGGTCGGTGATGACGCCAGCGAAGCAACGCGCCATTAGCAACCCGACTACCACGCCGCTTTGCGCGGCGCCAACTACGCGACCGCGTTCCGATTGATGCGCAAGTGTCGCCGCGTACGCGATCAATCCTTGCGTCATCGCGGTGCCGAGCATCCCGACGCCGACCATGCCGATGAGCAATATCGCCGGCGAATGCGCGAAGCCGACCATGGCCAGAGCAGCCGTGAGAAAGACGAGCTGTATGCACATCAGGACCTTGCGGTTAAGCAGATCGCCAAGCGGTACGACCAGCAGCAGAGCCAGCGCGCAGCCAACTTGCGTTGCCGTGATGACGCCGCCAACGGCTGCCTGCGTAATGCGGAAGTCTTCGGCAATGGCGTCGAGCAGGGGCTGCGCATAGTAGACGTTCGCGACACTTACCGCGCAGCACACTGCGAGCAGCAAAACGAGGACGGACGGCAGTGAGCGCGGCGCATCTTCTGCGGGATTGTCGTTTTGTTCTGTCGCGTCGCACGGTGTGCTTCCGGCATTCATGAATCGCCCTGCCCTTATATCTTTAACCAGTTTCATAATGCAACTAGAATCTAGCCTAGACAAACTTGTTTTAAAATGCAACTGGTTGAGGTGGGTCGCTAAGACGGATATCGGTTCGGATTTGACTGGAGAAATGCAAATGGCGCAGCGCAAAAGTCTTGCGGATTCATCGTGTCCCGTCGCACGGGCACTCGATATCGTAGGCGAGCGATGGGCGCTGCTTATCGTGCGCGATGCGTTCGACGGCGTGCGTCGCTTCGGCGAGTTTCAGGAAAGTCTCGGGATCGCACGCAATATTCTCACCGACCGCTTGCGACTCCTCGTCGATGCGGCCGTGCTCGAAGTGGTCCCTGCGTCGGACGGCTCCGCCTATCAGGAATATGCGCTAACGCCGAAGGGCGAAGCGCTGTTCCCTGTGATTGTCACGTTGCGGCAATGGGGTGAAGCCAACCTTTTTGCACGCGGCGAAAAGCATTCGCAGCTAATCGATCGCGCGAGCGGTAAGCCGGTGGCTAAGCTGACGTTGCGTACGGCTAGCGGTATCGCGCCCGCGGCGCGTGGAACATACGTTAAGAAAGTCACGGCGTGACGATCTTTTTCGGTGTGAAAGGCACTCAGAACAATTGATTTCAACGTTGAGTAAACCAGACTGCGCCGATGAATGGTCTGGGCCTACTCAAGGTCATCCGCCTTTGAGATCGTCAACTCGCCCGACTTAACGATCGCATGTTTCAGTCGCTGAACTCAATCGCACCGTCTCCGCTTGATTCGTTGCCTTCGGCGCGTCGACGGATTCGTCTGCGGTGCCGACACGAGTGCATTGTGGCTTAGCGAGTTCGAACCATCATTCGATTGACGCCATTGCGTGCGGGCTCTCCTTGCCATGTACTCTCGGCACTCGACAAAAGACCTTCAGAGCGCAGCCGCGTCTGCTTCAGAAATCGTGAGTCGGAGACAAGTCCCAAGGGTGTCTGTTTGTGACGTTCACTTTCCAGAGCGCTGTCTGCCGCTTTAATACACCCCCAATTTCGAATGCGTATGGACGCTTGCCCTTAAAAGCCGTCTTTATAATTTTTAGCGTTTAAATTCATTCACTTAGAAAATAGTAACCGCCTTGGTGGCTTGCTTGGCATGCCTCTCGCATATGTAGCTGCGAGCGTAACAAGTTATCGCTCGACCAAC